>PLTD01000018.1 GCA_003165335.1 Rhodospirillales bacterium
ACCGCAGCATATCCTCGGGAGCGCCTTTGACGAACAAGCCGCGCTTGCCGTCGTGCTCCACAAGAACCGAAACTCGCCGCCGTTCGAAATCGAATGGTGCCTCGTCGATCTTCTTGAAGGCCGACATGTCGAAGGGATGGGCGGCCAGGATAGCTTCGTCTAACGGGCTCTTTATGCCTGTCTCGAACTTGCTGTTGACATAGGCGTAGGAGAAGGCGGTCGCGCTCTCCGCGCCGTGACCATCGATCACGCGCAGCAGCTTGATCTTCGCTTCCGTCAGCGTGCCCGTCTTGTCGGTGCACAGCACATTCATGGCGCCCACGTCGTGGATCGCGGACAAGCGCTTCACGATTACCTTCCGTTTTGCCATTTGCATGGCCGAACGCGCAAGCGTGACCGTGACAATCATCGGCAGCAACTCCGGTGTCAAGCCGACGGCGAGAGCGACGGCAAACATCACAGATTCCAGGATCGGCCGCGCAAAGGCAATATTAACCGCAAGCACGAATACGATCAGCACGATAGTGAAGCGCATGATCAGCATGCTGAAGCGACGAATCCCGACAGCGAAGTCGGTGGCCGGCGGCTTTTCGGCCAGGCTGGTCGCGAGGTGGCCGAGCGCCGACCGGCCGCCGGTCCGGCAGATCAGGATGGTCGCGGTGCCGCTGATGACGGAGGTGCCGGAAAATACCACATTGGACGCGCCCGACAAATCTTCCGCGCCGGAAGCGGCGTCGCTGACACACTTCTCGGCAGGATAGGGCTCGCCCGTCAACAGAGCCTGGTTGACGTAAAGGTCTCGGCTTTCAAGCAATCTCGAGTCGGCAGGGACGAGATCGCCGGCAACCAACTCGACGATATCGCCTGGCACCAATCGGCTGATCGGCACCGAGACGGCCGCGCCGTCGCGTCGCACTGTGGCTTGCACGGACACCGAAGCACGCAGCGCTTCCACGGCCTTTTGCGCCCGAACATCCTGGACAAAGTCGAAAACGACGCTGATCATCACGATGACCACGATCACGACGAAGCTGGCGATACCCCCGGTGAGCGCGGACACCGCGCTGGCGATCAGAAGGATGATGATCAGCGGGTTTTCGAAGCGNNGAACCTCGGCCGTCGTCAGGCCATCGGCCTTCGTCTCCAATCGGGCCAGCAGGCGGCTCGCTGGTTCCCGCCATATTTGTTCCGACCCCGGCTCGCCTGTATCAGCCGGCGCGGGAGCGACAGGCAGCGCGACAGAAGCCTGATCGACGGTCTTGAAAAGTTGCATCTGATACGATCCTTGCTCGTACCCGCCCAAACCGATCGCTTGGCCTTCGATGGGAATTGGAGCAAGCTTGGTCGGCGGCGTTATTGCATTGATCGACCGGGATCCTGGTTCGGTCTATCCGCGATAGCTAGGCCGTGAACCCATAAATTTGATGGGCTGACGCCGCACCAGAGTCCGCTATACCCCGAAAGCCGACATGTTGCTGCATTGCAGCGCAACGACGCTATGTGCCAAACTGCGACATCAGCTTGCAATGAAAGAGTCCGGTGATGCAGCCTTACTCGATAGGTCCGAAAGCCTCTGCACCACACTGTCGACATTCATAGATCACCAAGTCGTATCCATTGAACAAAGCGGGCCGGATGCTTTTGATTTGCATCACCCGAGATGGTTCACACTTTGGGCAGTGGCGCACCCAAACCGAAATATCTTTTGGAAATGGTCTGATGGGGACGATTTTAGCCATAGCGGAATTCCCATCCGACCAACGCAGGTTTGATGCGTGCCAATATCATCGGGCCTAAACACTTGGGACAGACGTGAGGCCGGATCGCTATGCGGCTCGGATTGAGCAATACTTGCAGCGATGGCATGACGCTCCACCTTTAGATCAGGCGGGAGTGTTACGGAACTCTCAGTCGCCGGTAACTGCCATTGACATGCGGCGATGTAAAGAAGGTTGCACATCCAGCATCCAACGCATGGATCAATACAGCTCACTCCTAAAATAATTTACACGAAATTAAGGACTAGGCCGCTGCCAGTTTCATTAGGAGACTTGGGCTCAATTCGGGCATTGGACTGAGGTCCGTTGCGGGTAATCGCGTTATTTTAGTGGCGGGCAGGCCACTTACGGTCTCCCCCGGAAACTGGCATTTCGTCAGAACCGGTCGACATGCCTAGTGATGATCGCGGAGATGATTCCGGGTGGTCTCTTTTCCGAGGGCGCTTTCGACTGCCTTTTTCAGATTGTGAATAGCGCCATGGATTGCCTGTTGCATGGTGCTTTCCTGATGCGTCACAACGATCGGCTCGCGGCCGTCGCGGCGTGCCTCGATCATGCAGCATTTGTCGTCATGGCCCATCTTATGACCGATGGCGTCGCTAAGATGCACATCGATCCGCCTGATCCGGTCACCGTAGCGGTCCAACGCGGCATGGACCACAGCCTTCACCTCATCGGAAGACTGCTCACTGTCTTTGATCTTGCCATCGGTTCTGACCTCGATCAGCATGGGTGACTCCTTGATCGCGTGAGAAGGCAGTCGCGTATTTGATGCGACGCTCCTTGAAGAAGCCCTCGTTCGTCGTGTTCTGTCTTATGTTCGCGGTTTGGCGTCGCTCCGCCGGACTTACGTCGGAGGTTGCGCTTAAAAGGTCACCTGAACAGAAGGAACAAGATTATGATTACGACGATGAGGCTGACGCCCCCACCATAGTAATGGTATGGAGAACCAAAATAGAAACCACCCCCTCCGAAAAGGAGGACGAGAATAACCAAAAATACTATCAGCCCCATTTTATTGCTCCTGGCATCGCTATCATCCTGCTCGCAGATCGCAGTAAGAAAGAAGGCCCGGCTCTTCACCGGGCCGTCTTGGTTACTTCTGCTGTTGGCTCTTCGAAGTAGCTTGGTCGGTTTGCTTGGCGGCCGATTGTGAATGCTGCTGAGCTACCTTGGCGTGTTCTGTGCCCTTGGCGGCGTCACCCTTCGCGTGACATTCGG
>PLTD01000105.1 GCA_003165335.1 Rhodospirillales bacterium
TTTCTCGCGAGGAACCTGATGATTAATGATCATGCCGCCGACATCCGACCCCCATCCTGACCCGTTTTCGCGCCGCGCTCGATGCACTTAATGGCAACAGAATCGAGCGGGTCGTGCTTTACGGCTCCCGCGCACGCGGCGACGCTCGTCCGAATTCGGACTACGATGTCGCGGTATTTCTGAACGACCTTACCGATCGTTGGGATGAGGTCGATCGAATCGTGCCGGTCGTGACGGACATTATCGAAGACACCGGGGCCGTTATCCATGCGAGGCCTTATCGCGCAGGATCGTCGTGCGAGAGCACGCCGTTGATGCACGAACTGCGGCGTGAGGGCATCGATCTTTGAGGCCTAAATCAGCCGCTACATCGATAGGGCCGTCGAACTCTTGCGAACGGCCGCATCATTCTTTCCGAGAATTTGGGAGACGAGGCCGAGCGCGCAGTTTATCTGGCCCCATCCCCCCTCTTGCCAGTTCGCCCCGGCAGCGCCTAAATCCAGCCCATGGTTGCTTTATCCAATACCGATCTGCGCGACGGCGGATCGATCGATGCCATTATGGCCGCGATCGGCGCGCGCGCGCGCGCGGCTGCCGCATCGATGGCACTGGCTTCGAGCGAAGCCAAGAACAAGGCGCTTGTTCTCGCAGCGGCCGCGATCCGGCGCGACAAGGATGCGCTTATCGAAGCCAACCGGCGCGACGTTGCGGCCGTCCAGGGCAAGCTGTCCGCTTCGATGATCGATCGGCTGGGGCTGGACGCCAAACGAATCGAGGCTATTGCTCAGGGGCTGGAAGATGTCGCGGCCTTACCCGACCCGGTCGGGACATCGCTTGCCCGCTGGACGCGCCCGAACGGTCTGGATATCGAGCGGGTCCGCGTGCCGCTCGGCGTAATCGGCATAATTTACGAATCCCGCCCCAACGTGACCGCCGATGCCGGCGCACTGTGCTTGAAGGCCGGCAATGCGGCGATCCTGCGCGGCGGATCGGAAAGCACGCAGTCCTCGCGCGCCATTCACGCTTGCCTCGTCGAGGGCATAACCGCAGCGGGCCTGCCTGCCGACGCGGTTCAGATCGTGCCGACGACCGATCGCGCGGCTGTCGGCGCGATGCTGGGCATGGCGGGCGTGATCGACGTGATTGTGCCGCGCGGCGGCCGGTCTCTGGTCGAGCGCGTGATGAACGAAAGCAAGGTTCCGGTCTTCGCCCACTTGGAAGGCCTCTGCCACGTCTATGTCGATCGTGACGCCGACTTGGGCATGGCGCGCGAAATAGTGATGAACGCCAAGATGCGGCGCGTTTCGGTCTGCGGCGCCGCAGAGACCCTGCTGGTCGATAGCGCCGCTGCCGATAAATTTCTTCAGCCGATCCTCTGCGATCTGCTCGATGCCGGCTGCGAGGTGCGCGGCGATGAGGCGTCAAGGCGCGCCGATCCCCGCGTCGTCGCCGCAACGGAGGCCGATTGGACGACTGAATATCTTGAGCCGATCATTGCGGCGCGGGTCGTCGACGGTGTGGCCGGCGCGATCGCCCATATCAACCATTATGGGTCCCACCACACAGACAGCATCGTCACCGGCAATAGCGCCACGGCCGAACGGTTCCTGAACGAAATCGACAGCGGCATCGTGCTCGTCAACGCGTCAACGCAATTCGCCGACGGCGGCGAATTCGGCATGGGGGCAGAGATCGGCATTTCGACCGGCAAGATGCATGCCCGCGGGCCGGTTGGTGTCGAACAGTTGACCAGCTACAAATATAAGGTGCGTGGCCGGGGGCAGGTCCGGCCCTGATCTCACTTCCTGGTCGTTTAACCGGGCCTGCCTGGGCAGGCCGCCGCATCGGGCTTTTGGGCGGGTCCTTCAACCCCGCTCATGAAGGCCATCGTCACATCAGCCTGACCGCGCTGAGACGGATGGGGTTGGATCAAATCTGGTGGCTGGTCAGCCCTCAGAATCCGTTGAAATCGGCAAAAGAAACCGCGCCCTTCGCGCGGCGCTTTGCCATGGCCAAGTTCCAGGCCCGCCATCCGCGTATTTTAGTCACGGACTTAGAAAGCCGGCTGGGCACGCAATATACTTTCGACACGCTGGCAGCTCTGGGGCGCTATTATCCGCGCACGCATTTCGTCTGGCTGATGGGAGCCGACAATCTCGGGCAGATTCATCGATGGCAGCATTGGCGTGGTATATTCCAGAACATCCCGATCGCCGTGTTCGATCGTCCGCCTTATCGTATTAGAACATTGGCCAGTCCCGCGGCATCAGCCTATGCACGATCCCGGCACGATCAATCAGGAGCGCGGGCATTGGCATCGTCGGCGCCGCCCGCATGGATCTTCTTTCCGTCGCGCCTTGAGCCGCGATCCTCTACCGAACTTCGTCAGGCTGCGCGGGACTTTGGTCCAGACTCATTGCGCAGCCGCTTCACCGCATCTACCTATATGAAAGCCAACGTACCTATGACCGCCCTACCTAAGGAGACTATCCCGATCGAGACCTCGCTCACCCAGCTTTCCGACACTGCAGCATCGGCTCCCAAAAAGGTCGGGATTTCGCCGGACCAGCTCAAAGACGTCATCGTGAAATCGATCGATGACGATAAGGGCGAGGATATCGTCGTCGTCGATCTGCAGGGCAAATCGAATATCACCGATTACATCGTGATTGCGACGGGACGCTCGGCGCGTCAGGTCGGTGCGATGGCCGATCACCTCGTGCGCAAGCTGCAGCCCGACTTATCCTTCCGGATGGCGGTCGAGGGGCTGCCACAAGGCGACTGGGTGCTGATCGATTGCGGCGATGTCGTGGTCCATCTCTTCCGCCCCGAGGTCCGCGATTTTTATGCGATCGAAAAAATGTGGGGGCTTGAGCCCCCCGTTATGCGGGAAGGCGAGACCTCGGCTGACGCCGAGCCCTGAAATCGCCATAGTTAAAAGCGAATAATCCCAACCGTGCGAATCGTGATTGCTGCCGTCGGTCGGTTGCGCGACGCCCCTAGTCGCGCGCTGTTCGACGATTATGCAAAAAGGCTCGCCTGGCCGATTGTCGTCCGTGAGGTCGAACTGAAGAGGGCTTTGCCCGCCGCGCAAGCGCGGGTCGAGGAAAGCAGGATTCTGCTCGATGCGATCGGAGATCGCGCAACAGTCGTTGCCCTCGATGAGCATGGGTCGCAATGGACGAGTACGGATTTTGCCCGGCGGGTGGCCGCCTGGCGCGATGACGGGGTCCCGGAATTGGCGTTTGCGATCGGTGGGGCCGACGGACATGGACAAGAGCTTTTGACGCGAGCCGCAGCAGTGGTTGCTTTTGGAAAAATGACGTGGCCGCATCGCCTGGCGCGAGTGATGTTGGTGGAGCAGATCTATCGCGCGCAGCAGATTGTCGCGGGTCATCCCTACCATCGCGATTAAGTGTTGGTATAACACTTTGTCGACGGGGTTTACGCTTTAGGGCTACAGTTAACGAAAACGCATGACGTCGTCGTCCAAACAAGATCCTGTACCGATCGGGCCGCCAGCTGCTGCTACCCTGTGGGACGCGGTAAAGCAGCGTGCCGGGACGATTGCGACGATAGCCGTCTTTTTGCTGGCTCTGGCCGCGCTGCAGCACATTCTGCGGGATTTTCATTATCACCAGATTATCGCCCAGCTGAGATCGCTTTCAGCCCGGCAGTTGCTGCTCGGCCTGCTCTTCACGATCGGCAGCTATTGGGTGCTGACATTCTACGATTTGTCGGCGCTGCACTATGCCGGGATCAAGCTGCCTTATCGTCTGGTCGCCTTTGCATCGTTCACCGGTTACGCGATTTCGAACAATATCGGCTTTGCTTTGATCTCAGGCGGCAGCGTGCGATTCCGCCTCTATTCCGCAGCGGGCGTATCCGCCGGCAATATCGCCAAGGTTGTGGTCTTTGCCGGCGTTACCTTTACAGCCGGCCTGTTCGGGATCGGCAGTTTTGCTTTTCTGGTCGCGCCGGGTGAACTGGGGCCGGTTGCCCATATTGCGCCGCCGGTGGCATCGGCATTGGGCGGCATTGCGCTCGCTTTGATTCTGGCGACCATTGTAACCGCCGCGATCAATCGCCGCCCTATTCGCATTTGGCGCCTGCGGATACCGGTGCCCTCACCGCGGATGCTGGCGGCGCAGATCATCATATCCGGCGCCGATATCGCGCTTGCCGCGGCGGTGCTCTATGTCGTGCTGCCGCCGCTCGTCGGCCTCGGATTCTGGGGATTTTTGGGGCTGTTTTCGGTCGCCCTGCTGCTGGGCGTCGTCAGCAACGTGCCCGGCGGCATCGGTGTGTTCGAATCCGTCATGCTGGTCGGCCTCCATAGGTCGGACAGCGCCGCTGTTCTGGGCGGCATTATCGCCTATCGCGCGATCTATTTTCTGCTGCCTCTCATAGCGGCAGGCATTCTGCTCGCGGCAAATGAATTTCTGTGGCGAAAGCCAGGCCGGCTGGCGCAGCTTCGCGTCATCGGGCTGGCGGGGTCCCGCTTGGCGCCGCCATTTATGGCCGCGCTCGTTTTTGTAGCCGGGGTCATTTTGCTGATCTCGGGCGCCGCACCCGAGACTCAGTGGCGCCTGGACATACTTCAAGACGTCGTCCCGCTTTCGGTAATCGAGGCATCTCATATTTTGGGAAGCCTGATTGGTCTGGTCCTCCTGATCCTGGCCCGGGGGCTTTATCGCCGTTTGGACATGGCCTGGTACATATCGGTCGTCGCTTTGGTGAATGCCGTCTTCGTCTCGCTGATCAAAGGGCTGGACTATGAGGAGGCGGCCGTTCTCGCGGTTATCGGCGCTGTCCTCATTCCCTGCCACAGTGAATTCTACCGCCGCGCGCGGCTCGCCGACTTGCGCGTCAGCTTCGCTTGGCTGCTGGCGATCGGCGGTGTGTTGGGCGGAATCGTCTGGCTGACGTTCTTCACCACCAAGCATGTCGAATATTCGAATGAATTATGGTGGCAATTCGCCTTTTCGCAGGATGCACCGCGGTCGCTGCGAGCGACATTTCTGATCGTGATTGTCATGGTGGTGTTCGGTTTCAGCCATCTTCTGCGTCCGAGCCCGGTCAGGCCGCATTTGCCGACCGACAGTGAAATGGATGCCGTGCGCCGGATTTTGAAGGATGCCGAACGTCCGGATGCGAATGTCGTATTCCTGCGTGACAAGGCTTTGCTGTTCAACGACACGCAAACCGCCTTCATCATGTATGCCGTGCATGGGCGCAGCTGGATCGCGCTGGGCGACCCGATCGGTCCACCTGAGGATCTGCCGGAACTGATCTGGCGCTTTCGTGAAATGTGCGATCGGGTCGGCGGACGCCCCGCCTTTTATCAGGTGTCGGCGGACACTCTGCCCCATTACCTCGATATCGGCCTCACGCCGATCAAGGTGGGGGAAGAGGCGCGGGTCATGCTTGACGAGTTTTCACTCGACCAGCCGGGGCGAAAGGACCTGCGCTATACGGTTCGGCGCGCCGAGCGCGAGGGGCTGACCTTCGCAGTGGTTCCGCGCGCGGAGGCCGTGCAACTCGTCGACGAGCTGAAGCCCATTTCAGACGCTTGGCTCGATACGCGCAACACGTCGGAAAAGCGTTTCTCAGTCGGTGCTTTCGAACCGGCCTATCTCAGCGAATTCGATATCGCGGTCGTTCGCGTCAATGGCCACATTACCGCCTTTGCCAATATCTGGATGGCGGCGGCGGGGCGTCAAGCGGCTGTCGATGTGATGCGTTTCGATCCGGCTGCGTCGTCTTTTACGATGGAATATCTCTTTACGATGCTGCTGCTGTGGGCCAAAGGCGAGGGATTCGTATCATTTGGCCTGGGTATGGCGCCGCTTTCGGGCCTCGCGGGTCGTGAGCTTGCCCCGCTATGGCAGCGTCTTGGCGCGGTGATCTTCCAAGCCGGCGAACGTTTCTATAATTTCCGCGGCCTTCGACTGTTCAAGGATAAGTTCAAACCGACATGGGAGCCGCGATATCTCGTTTGCCAGGGTGGCCTGGTGCCGGTCGGTGTCTTTTCGGATACGGCCGCTTTGATCGCCGGCGGCTTACGCGGGGTCTGGTTGAAGTGATTCGGATTCCCACTGTCGTCGCGTTGTTCGCACTGTGCATTTCTCAAGCAAGCTGGGCGGTGGAGTTCAAACCCACTCGAGTCGACGGCGCACCGCTGTGGCCGGTCCATTATTTCGCGCCGCCCGAGGGCAATCGGATCGACGGCCTGGTCGTCATGATATCGGACAAGCAGGGCTGGGATGGTTCTGCCGAAGCGCTGGCCGAGCATTTGACAAAGTCCGGTCAAGTCGTGGTGGGGCTGGATCTGCCGGTTTATCGCAAGGCGCTTCAATCTGAAGATCAACCTTGTGTCCTGGTCACGCGCGACCTGGAATCGCTGGCGCGCGACGTCGAGGAGACGTTGCCTTTCCCGGAATACCGGCCACCGGTGATCCTGGGCCTGGGCGCCGGAGCTGGAATTGCCTATGCAGCGGCCGGCCAGGTCATGCCGAATACTTTCGCGGCGGCCGTCGGGCTGCGGTTCGACCCGACGATCGATATCGGTCACAAGCTGTGCCTGCCGTTGGTTGAAACGCCGCCCGATGCCCCCTTACGCTATGGACCGGTCGGCGACCATGAGACGCCTTGGTTTTTCACGCCATCTGCCGACTTTGCCGCGACCCAGGGCGAGGTGCAGAAATTTGTTGCCGCCATGCCTCTGGCGCATGTGATCGAAGGCAAGAGCGACGATGCGGCGATTGTCGACGAGGCGATGAGATTGCTGCCCAGCGTGGCCAAGACCGAGGCGTCGGTCGACGGCCTGCCGATTGTCGAATTGCCGCCGCCTGCCTCAGAAGCCGGGCGGCATCCGCTGATCATTTTTTACTCCGGCGACGGCGGCTGGCGCGATATCGACAAGAAGATCGGCGGCTATCTGTCCGACGAGGGCTATTTTGTCGTCGGCATCGATTCGCTCAGATATTTTTGGCGCGAGAAGGAGCCCCGCGAAATGGCGGCCGATCTCGACCGGCTGATCCGCCATTACAACAAGCAGGCCAACGGCAACGGCGTTATGCTGGTCGGCTATTCCTTCGGTGCGGACGTGCTGCCCTTTATGGTCAGCCGCATGGCGCCCGATACCAAAGCCGAAATAAAGCTGGTCTCACTGATGGGGATATCCGAACACGCCAGCTTTGCAATTCGCCTTCAGGATATCATCGGGGGCATCAATCACGATGGGCCGCCAACCTTGCCCGAGCTCTTGAAACTGAAAGGCGTTCCCATTCAATGCGTGTTCGGAGTGGCTGAAAAGGATTCCGTCTGCGCGCAGAAGGAGCTGGACGTGGTGGTCAATCGTATCCAACTGAATGGCGGGCATCATTTCGACGGAGATTACCGCCATACGGCCGATCTGATCATTGCGGCGGATAAAATAAGGATGAGCAAACTGAAATGAAGCAGAGCCAAGCCAAGCGTCCGCGTCCCGTTGTGCTCTGCGTTCTGGATGGCTGGGGCCACCGCGAAAAGACGGACGACAATGCCGTGACATTGGCGCGTACCCCCAATCTTCACCGCTTCTGGAGGCACGCGCCGCATGCGCTGCTCGAAGCGTCGGAGGAATGGGTAGGCCTGCCTGCCGGGCAGATCGGAAATTCCGAGGTCGGACATATGAATCTGGGCGCTGGCCGCGTAGTCATGCAGGACCTGCCGCGTATCGATAGGGCGCTGGCTGACGGAGATTTTCCCGGCAATCCCGCTCTGGCCGACTTGATCGCCAAGGTAAGGGTCAGCGGCGGCGCCTGCCATATACTGGGCCTGGTCTCCGAAGGCGGAGTGCATTCCCATCAGTCGCATATCGCCGGATTGGCAAAGGCCGTCAGCGAGGCCGGCATTCCGGTTGTAATCCATGCCCTGACCGATGGGCGCGACGTTCCCCCGCAGGCCGCGGAAGGCGAAATCACCCGCTTCCTGTCGGCCGTCGCGCCGCTGAACAATGTGAAAATCGGCACATTGGGCGGTCGTTACTACGCGATGGACCGCGATAAGCGCTGGGACCGCGTGGCTCTGGGTTACAACGCGATCGTCGCGGCGGAAGGTCCGAAGGCACCGGACGCGCTGGCCGCCATCCGCAACGCCTATGCGGCGGGCAAGACCGACGAATTCATCACGCCGACCGTGATCGACGGCTATGGCGGGATGCGCGACGGCGACGGTTTGGTCGTCGCCAATTTTCGGGCCGACCGCGCACGGCAGATTTCGAGCGCGCTACTTGACCCGCAATTCGATGGATTCGCACGGGGCAAGATCGTGCATTTTGCCGCGGCCGTCAGCATGGCGGAATATTCCAGCGCGCTGAACAAGTTGATGGCCGTCATGTTTTTGCCGGAGTCTTTGGAAAAAGGTCTGGGCGAGGTGGTGTCGCTTGCCGGCCTGAAGCAGCTGCGGGCAGCCGAGACCGAGAAATACCCGCATGTGACATTTTTCTTCAACGGCGGCCGCGAGCAGCCCTATCCGGGCGAAGATCGCATCATGGTTCAATCGCCCAAAGTCGCGACCTATGACCTTGAGCCTGCGATGTCGGCCGCGGAACTGACCGCCAAGGTCGTCGCCGCGATCGACAGCGGAACCTATGACGTCGTGGTGATGAATTATGCCAACCTGGACATGGTCGGTCATACCGGGATGCTGGGACCCGCCATACGTGCGGTCGAGGCCGTCGACGATGGCGTAGGTCAAGTTGCGGCTGCAATCAGGCGTCAAGGCGGTGTAATGTTCATCACCGCCGACCACGGCAATTGCGAGATGATGCGCGACCCGCAGACCGGCGGACCGCATACCGCGCACACGTTGAATCAGGTTCCGGCGATCCTCGTCGGTGGCCCGGCAGGGGTTACTCTCCAGGACGGCCGGCTTGCCGATGTTGCGCCGACCTTACTGGAGCTGATGGGTTTCTCTGCGCCGCCCGAGATGACGGGACACAGTTTGCTCGTTCACAAAGGCGATCTCGCGGCGCGCGAACCGGCTCTTGCCCCGCGCGTATAGACCCGGGCGGGGTTTCTGCCTTTTGCTGCTTGGGGTGCTGACCTTGCAACAAGCGCAAGCGCGCCCGGTGACCCATGCAAAAGCCCAACCCTCGGCTTCTGCGCTGCAGCTTAAGGAACTAGAGCGAAAAGCCGCCGAGAGCCGCGCACGTGCGAACGCACTCGCGACGCAGA
The DNA here is from genome assembly GCA_003165335.1 of Rhodospirillales bacterium. Taxonomy (GTDB): domain Bacteria; phylum Pseudomonadota; class Alphaproteobacteria; order BOG-932; family Roseiterribacteraceae; genus BOG-932. Next base: position 9,222 of record PLTD01000105.1, read on the forward strand.
CGGCGAAGATCCAAAAGGACCTGACGGCACAGCGTCAGGCCCTGACCGCCGCCGCCGCTGAGGTGAGGGCCGGCGAGGAGGCTTTGTCCCGACTGGAGTCCGAGCAGGCGGTGTTGGCGCAATCGGTCGCTCGACAACAGGAACTTCTGGGCGCGGATCGCACAAGGTTGGCCGGGCTGACTGCCGGCCTTGTTCGTTTGGCGCGTATTCCGCCCGGTGGCTTGCTGAGTTCCTTCGACGCCCCGGTCGATGCTGCGCGGTCCGAGATCCTGCTGCAGTCGGCTTTGGCCGCTACGCACGACGGGGCCCAAAAGGCCGAACAGGAATTGGGGCACCTTGATGATCTCAGCAGCCAACTCGATGCCAAGCGTCGCGAGGGCGAACACCAGGCCGCCGTTCTGAAGTCGCACCAGGAGGCTCTGGCGGCATTGGTCGATAAGCGCCAATCGCTCTATCAACAGACGGAAAGCGACCGTCAGGCCGAGGAAGAACGTGCGCAGAAAATTGCCGATCAGGCGAAAGACCTCCGCGACCTAGTGGCGCGGATCGAGGAACAGGAGAAGGCCGAGCAGGCGCAGGAGGCCCGTCGAAAGGCCCACACCAGGAAGGCATTCTCGCTCGCGCCGGAAGGCCATTTCGCCTCCGGGGCGGGGCTGCCGGTCGCCGGTGAGGTCAAGATCAGGTTCGGCCAGAGCGATGGACTTGGAACGACGTCGCATGGAATTACCGTGGTTGCGCGGCCCGGAGCGACTGTGACGGCGCCATCGGCTGGAATTGTGCGCTTTGCAGGACCGTTTCGCGGCTATCGCGAAATCTTGATCCTTGAACATCCTGCTGGATATCTTAGCTTGATTGCTGGCATGTCGCGTATCAGCGCCTCACTTGGGGCTTCGATCGGTGCCGGCGAGCCAGTTGGCACAATGGACGATCGGGCCGATAGTCGACCCGAGTTATATTATGAATTGCGGCGCAACGGTCAATTCGTCGACCCACAAGCAGTTTCGCTTCCGGTCGCGGTGAAAGGAAAAGTTCGATGAACAAAGTCTTGGGCGCTGTTATCGCCACTGCGTTGATCGTCGGCCCGCTGTCCTATGAGGCCGCAAGCAGCAAGCCGGCGGACACCTACAAGCAGCTCGATCTCTATGCCGATGTCTTCGAGATCGTCCGCAACCAGTATTTCAAGCCGGTTCCCGACGATAAGCTGGTCGAAGCCTCGATCAACGGCATGGTGTCGTCGCTCGATCCGCACTCCAGTTACATGAATGCGAAGGATTACGCCGACCTGTCCACCCAGACGAAGGGCGAGTTCGGTGGGCTAGGCCTGGAAGTGACCCAGGAAAACGGCATCGTCAAAGTCGAATCGCCGATCGACGATACGCCAGCCGCGAAAGCCAATATCAAATCGGGCGATCTGATCACCCATATCGACGGTGAGCCGATCGTCGGAATTCCGCTGAACGACGCAGTCGAAAAGATGCGCGGCGCGCCGGGAACCCCGATCAAGCTGACCATCCGCCATAATGAAAAGGGCGACCCGTTCGATGTCACGCTGATGCGCGAAATCATCAAGGTGCCGTCCGTCAAATCGCGCGTCGAGGGCGACAATGTCGGCTATATCCGCATCTCCAGCTTCTCGGAGCAGACCCAGCCCGGGCTCGATAAGGCGATCGACGAGTTGAAGACCCAGCTCGGCCCGAAACTGTCGGGCTATATTATCGATCTGCGCAATAATCCCGGCGGCTTGCTCAATTCGGCGATCTCGGTATCGAACACCTTCCTCGATACCGGGGAAATCGTTTCGACCCGCGGCCGCAATCCCGACGATGTCGATCATATGGACGCGAAGCCCGGCCTGGATAAGGCCAAGGGCGTGCCGGTGGTTGTCCTGATCAATGGCGGAACCGCCTCGGCGGCCGAGATCGTTTCCGGCGCGCTGCAGGATCATCATCGTGCGATCATCATGGGCACCCAGTCGTTCGGTAAAGGATCGGTGCAGACTATCCTGCCGCTAAAGAACGAGGGTGGGCTGCGCTTGACGACGGCGGAATATTTCACTCCGTCGGGCCGTTCGATCCAGGCTAAGGGCATCACCCCGGATATCGAGGTCCATCAATCGAAGATCGAGGAACTGGAGCAGGGGGGCAGGCTGCATGAGGCGGACCTGAAGGGCGCACTGCCCAACCCCACCGATCCGTCTTCCGCGGCACCTGCCGCGCCGGCGACGCCGGCACCCGGACCGCAGGCTGCAAAGCCGGATGCCAAGACCCCGGACGCGAAGACCCCCGACGCGGCCACTGCCGATGCCGGTGCGCCGAAAACACCGCCGGTCGATTACCAGTTGGCCCGCGCGGTCGATCTTCTGCACGGTGTAGCGATGTTCAACAGCCATGCGGTGAACTGATCGGTTCTCGCCCGATGAGCAAAGACCACGATCCGGCGTCGCTGCCCTATCGCAGAGGTGTCGGCGTGGCGCTTTTCAACGCCGATGGCGCAGTCTTCGCCGCCGAACGGATCGACACACCCGGAGCCTGGCAGATGCCGCAAGGCGGCCTCGACAAGGGGGAACATCCCTGGCCGGGCGCCTTGCGGGAACTCAAGGAAGAAATCGGCACCGCCAAGGCAGAACAGCTGGCTGAGACCGATTGGCTGCGATACGAGCTGCCCTCCCATCTCGTCGGCCATGTCTGGCACGGCAAGTATCGCGGTCAGGAGCAGAAATGGTTCGCCGCCCGTTTTACAGGGACCGACAGCGATATCGACCTTGAAGCCGACGATCACCCGGAATTCCGGGCCTGGCGATGGGTTGCGCTCAGCGATTTGCCGCAACTGATCGTGCCTTTCAAGCGCGACCTCTATCTGGTAGTCGCCGAGGCCTTCGCGGGGTTCGCTAAGGGCTGACGCTCTAAGTGTTTATTTTACGAGCATCATCACGCGATCAGGTGATCCCGCCTGATCGCGATCTGCTCTAGTGAATCCGACGGAACACGATCGGCGTCGATTCGCCGCCTTGCGGCTGTTCGGTATATTCGGTTTTCGAAACCGTAATCGCAGGCGCAGTCTGCGCCGTCTTTGAAATATCCGGCGCATCTTTGCATGAGCCAGGCTTAAGAGTGCCTGCAAATCCTGACTCGCCGTGCCTCCATAGTACGATGCAGCCATCCGGCTGTTGCTTCAGCGCGGCCGGTTCCAGTTTCGCCAGCGGCGTCGGGTCGTTGTAGGCACCCGCCAACTGCTGACCGTTGGCGAAGTCGTAGGGCGTCATCACGATCACGCCCTGGTCCGTATCGAGCACGAACCCGTACAGGCGCTGCCACAGCATCGGGCCGTCCGGAGCATTCTGGTGCTGCTCGGCATAGACCGCATCCTGACCCAAAGCCGGCACCTGAACACGCTTCGCCAGATTGTAGAGCACCGGATTGGTGTGCACGGCTGCGGTGGGGCGGTCGGGCAAAGTAGTGAATTCCCCTTCGAACAGGCTGGCCAAGTCAGCGACCGAAGCGACTGTCAAAGTCGAGGTATCGGCTGCTCGGGCGCTGAAGCCGGCCACGAGAAGCGCGAGCGGCAAAACCGCATATTGGAAGCGCACGATATAGACTCCTATCTGGGCGATGCCCGTTCGGCTTAACAACAGCGGAAAGCCGGAGTTGTTTCATCGCCGCCCTTTTCCCAGGCTGGCGATTGGCGCAGCATTCATCCTATGACTGAATCTGATTCGCTGCCCGACCATCGCGCCGTTGCCCGGACCGCATTTTTGAATGGCGCCGGCCGAGGCGCCGTCACTCTCGACCCGTTGCCCGTCGATGCCTCGTTTCGCCGCTATTTTCGACTGCTGGGCGGTGCACGACCCATGCTGCTGATGGATGCGCCGCCGCCCAAAGAGGATGTGCGGCCCTTCATCCATATCGCGCGCCATCTGGCCGACCTTGGGCTGAGCCCGCCTGCCGTCTATGAATTCGATGAGACCCAGGGTTTCGCGCTGATCGAAGATTTTGGTCTGGACACTTACACGCGCCTGCTCGACGCCGGGGCTGCTGAAGGGCCGCTGTTTCTCGCAGCTACCCAGGCCCTGGTCACGCTGCACACGCACGACCGGGGGGCTGCGGTCGAAGCGCTGCCCTATGACCGGGTGAAGCTGCTGGACGAAGCGACGGAACTGCCCGAATGGTATGGGCTGGGCGTTACCGGCAAACCATTACCAGCCAATGCCATTGCGACATTCACCGGCCTTTGGGCTTCGCTTCTGGACCGAATGCCGCCAACGGACCCGGGGCTGGTACTGCTTGATTACCACGTCGATAATCTGATGGCTCTTCCGGGCCGCACAGGCGCCGCTGCCTGCGGTCTGCTCGATTTTCAGGATGCCCGCATCGGGCCGAAACCCTATGACCTGCTGACGCTCCTGAGGAACGAGCGGCGGGGAATCGACCCGGCATTATCGGACGCGCTCTACGATCATTATATCGCCACCGCGCGCCCGGCCGACCCCGATGGATTCGGCCTGTGGTATCGGGTGTTGGCAGCGCAGCGTTACACGAAGGTACTGGGCCGGTTCGCCCGGTTGACGCTGCGCGACGGTCGCGACGGCTATCTGCGCTATCTCTCGCGGGTGGTCCCATTGCTGGAGGACGCTCTGGATGCCGAGCCGCTGCTGTGGCCGATCCGGGCGCAACTCGATGCGATGCTGCCGAGCTGGCGGGTAGCGCCCGCGAATGACCCTGCAGCCCTGCGGAGGCGGGTTTCAGCGGGTTAGGGTGCGCGCATATCGTTCCTGCCTCTGGGCGGGTTATGTTCTTTTATTGCTCTTACGCACTACGCGACGCCAAATTTAGCCAAACCGCCCCGGTGACAGTGATGCGGGGGAAATTGCCGCCCTGACAAGGGTCGCGTCTGGCTGAGTTGGAGCAGTTGTTCCGAATTGGATCAGAACAGGCCGATCGGCTGGCGATAGCGGCCAAGGACTTGCCGCCCGCTCAGCGCAGCATGCAGGCGCGAGCCACTGAGCCCCGCACGAAGGCCGTTGCCGAAAAGCCGAAGACTGTGCTGGGCCAGCCTGTGGCCACGGCGATCAAGGCGAGAATAAAGACAGAGCCTTCATGCAAAGCGACCTTGCTGCACGAGGGGCCGCTTCACCCGGGCCGGCCCACGCCCGGCCGCGCGCCGTCGTGCCACCAAATGATGCGCGGTCACGCATGCGGATCGCCGGATTGACCCTGTCCTGTCTGCGGTACCCGACGAACCAATTCTTTCCACCCAAACCGAGCCCGATCCACACGACTTGGGTCCCAATCCCTGGACGCGGGGCGAAGACACATGGGCGGGTCGGGTTTCTTGTCTACAGATGATTGCCGAAGCTACGCGGCGACGAGAGGTTGCGTCGGGAGGGCGGCGGCTTTAGCTTCCGGCGCGCCATTTCAATTCGGATTGTCCCAATGTCATTCATCGCTTCGCGTATCGATCGCATTAAGCCGTCACCCACCGTCGCCGCCGGCCAAAAGGCCCGCGAGCTGAGAGCCGCAGGCCGGGATATCATCAGCCTCGACGCCGGCGAGCCGGATTTCGACACGCCGGAATCGATCAAGGCGGCAGGGATCGAGGCGATCCGCTCAGGCCAAACGAAATATACTGCGGTCGACGGCACCGTGGCCTTGAAAGAGGCGATTGCCGCCAAGTTCAAGCGCGAGAATGGGCTGGTCTACGGTATCGATCAGATCACGGTCGGCGCAGGTGGCAAGCATGTGCTGTTCAACGCTCTGATGGCGACGCTGAACCCCGGCGATGAGGTGATCGTGCCGGCGCCCTATTGGGTGTCCTATCCCGATATGACGATCCTGGCCGAGGGTACGCCGGTATTCGTCGAATGTCCGCCTTCGAAGGGGTTCAAGCTCCAGCCGGAAGATCTCGAACGTGCGATCACACCCAAGACCAAATGGCTGATTCTGAACTCGCCCAGCAACCCGACCGGAGCCGCCTATACGCGCGCTGAGCTTAAGGCCCTGGCCGTTGTTCTGATGCGCCACCCGCAGGTCCATGTGCTGAACGATGATATGTACGAGCACCTGGTCTATGACGATTTCGAATTCACGACGATCGCGCAGGTCGAACCGGGTCTCTATGATCGTACGCTGACGGTCAACGGCGTATCGAAATCCTATGCGATGACCGGCTGGCGTATCGGTTATGCCGGCGGGCCGGCCGCTCTAATCAAAGCGATTGCCAAAATTCAAAGCCAGTCGACGACCAACCCGTCGTCTATCAGCCAGGCTGCAGCAGTGGCCGCGCTCAACGGTCCTCAAGACTTCATCGCCGAAAGGGCGGTTGCCTTCAAGGAACGCCGCGACCTGGTTGTCGGCATGTTGAATCAGGCCAAAGGAATTACCTGCCACAGGCCCGAGGGCGCTTTTTACGTCTTTCCATCCTGCGCTGGGACGATCGGGATGAAGACTCCGGACGGCAAGGTGATCTCAAACGACGAGGATTTTGCCAGTTACCTGTTGATGGAGGCAGGCGTCTCGGTCGTTTTCGGAGCCGCTTTCGGCTTGTCGCCCTTTTTCCGAATCTCTTATGCAGCCTCGATCGAATCTCTAAAGGAGGCATGTCGGCGCATTCAAAGGGCTTGCGGAGCGTTGGTGTGAGAGGAAATCCCCGTAAAACACGCTAAATCCAAGGGAACTTGTGGAATTGGCATTTTAGATTTTGAGTTGGGCCACTTCCGCGTATAGGTTTCAGGCTACACCGGCTCACAATGTAAAAGACACGCAGGAAATGCGAAAAAGCAGTTGGTTTTCCCTAGGCGCGGTCGTCCTCGCGCTTTGCATATCCCCGTCACTGGTGTTTGCCGATGATGCGCCCGACGCGGATATTGCGGCAAATATGCCGCCGCGCGAGCGTGCGCTCGTCGATATTATGCTGGGCGCGCGCAAGGATTTCAGGTCGAGCCATGTCACCAGCGCGGCATCCGATGCGCGCGTCAACATGCAAATTCGCGTCATGAGTTTCATGCGCGAAAGTCAGGTCGCTACCGACTGGATCGGCACCGTGAAGACTCGCGGGCTGACGGCTGAAGGGGCTGCCTGGATAACGATCGCGATCGCCGACGGCGTCACAATCTCCACCTGGCAAACGGAACTCGACGATCAGACGAATGCCACATTGTTTCTGCCGCACAGCAAGCTCTTCCCGACTGTGCAATCGGCCAAGATCGGGGCGCCGGTCATTTTCAGCGGGACAATTCTCAAATCCGTCCTGGGAAGCGACGATGAAATGGTGCTTAGGCCGCAATTCATCGCGCGCTTCAACTCAGTGAAACTTACGCAATAGGGCGATAACGCCTCGGGCTTCTGCGCCCCGATCAGATTCGGTTGTGGCCTCATCACAAGGTCCATGGTCTGTCCGAAAATTTTACACTGATTTGCGCACTCTGCAGCCACCTTCAAAAAATTTGATCCAGATCAAATGGATAGAGATCTGGCATGCATCCTGCATGTACCTGGGCAGCGATGGACGTGTTTGGTTGTAAGGAAGTCAAAATGACGAAGTCAGCAGTTTTCGGGTTGAAATCGGTTCTGAGCATCACCGGCATTATGCTGGCCTTGTCGGCCGGTTCCGCCATGGCATCCACGGTCACGACCACCAGCGTCAGCCTGCCCAACGGCACTACGTCTGTGAATATTAGTGACAGCTCACAGCCGATCGATGGCGGCGGGTCGAGCATCACCACCGGCACTATCGGTCTCCAGACAAATATCGGCTCGCTGAGCACCTATTGCGTGGATCTGTTCAACTACATCAGCACTGGCAACAATGCTTACACCTTCACGCCGAGTACGCTGTCCGCCGGTCAGTCATTTACCGATGCGACGAATTCCAATGCCAACGCAACCGGCACCTTCACCGTGGCCCAGGTCAATACGCTCACCGCTCTGTTGACCAACGGTACATTGCAGACCCAGAGCATCGTTAACACCGCAGCTCTCCAGGTCGCGATCTGGGAGACAGAATATGGCACCGCCGCTTCCAATGGCAGCTATAATTTGACGTCCGGTTCGTTCGATTTTTCCGCGACGTCCGACAGCAACAGCGCCGCGACGTTGACTCAGGCACAGGCCTATTTGAACGACGCCACCGGCTATCTGAATGGCAGCGCCTGGGTCAACGCAACCTGGCTGACCAACTCGACCCACTATGTGGAGTTGCTGACCTCGACCCCGGCTGGCACGCAGAACCTGATTTACCTTGCGACGCCCGAGCCCTCGACAATCGCCCTTTTCGGTGTCGGCGCCATCGGTCTGCTGGCCGCTCGCCGCCGCAAACTGATCTAAGGCCCTCAGCCTTATAGATACGCCAAAACGGCGGGCGCATATCGCGTCCGCCTTTTTTTGCCGCATTGCGTATTGCAAAAACGCTCCCGCTCCTGCACCCAGACGCATAATAAGTTTGAGTTGATGGGGGCATCATGGGGTTTCGACTGGCATTATTAGGGATCGTCGCTGCCTTGGCGATGGTTCTGCCGGTTCAAGCGGCTACGCCTGTCGACGTCACCCTGGTGCTGGCGGTCGATGTATCTCTCAGCATGGCGGAGGACGAGGCGAAGTTTCAGCGTCACGGCTATATCGATGCGCTGCGCGACAAGCGGGTGATCGAGGCGATCAAAGGCGGCGTCCTGGGGCGTATCGCGGTCACCTATATCGAATGGTCCGCGGTCACCGATCAGCGGGTGCTGGTGGGTTGGCAGGTAATTTCAGACGAGGCGTCTGCCGCTGCTTTTGCTGATGCTCTGGACAAGGCGCCGTACAAATCCGGGACCACGACATCGATCAGCGCCGGGATAGACTTTGCCGTCCACCAGATTGAGACCAGTCCCTTCAGCGGTACCCGCAAGGCGATTGATGTCTCGGGCGACGGTTACAGCGACTATGGCCGGCCGATTCAGGAATCGCGCGATGCAGCGGTCGCTGAGGGCATAACCATCAATGGTCTTCCGGTCATGGACCCGAGGCCGGCCTGGCGCGAACCCGCACCGCCCGACCTCGACCATTATTACGCCGACAATGTCATCGGCGGACCGGGATCGTTTTATCTGGTCGTCAGGGACGTCCATGATTTCGGTAATGCGGTATTGCGCAAATTGATTCTGGAGATCGCGGGGCGACAGGAGGCGCTGCCCAGCAGGGGCTAGGCAGCCCCGCCGGCCAGCACTGCCAGCACCGCAGCGCCATAACGTTCCATCTTCTTCTGCCCCATGCCGGGTATGTCGGTGAGGTCGCCTAACGACCGCGGTTGCCGCATGGCCAGCGCAATCAGCGTCGAATCGTGGAAGATGACATAGGGTGGCACACCCTGTTCGCGGGCCAAGCGACCCCGTTCCGCACGCAAGGCTTCGAATATCAGGGCGGTCGCGGGTGCCAGTGTACTTGCCGGATCGCTCGCGCGGACTTTGGTCAGCCCTTTAAGCGCACGCTTGATGACGGACGGCTTGTCCCGCCGCAAGCGAACCTGGCGTTCACCGCGCAGAATCGGCCGCGCCGCCTCGGTCGCTCGTAACGCCCCATAGGAATCGTGCGCTACCTCCATGACACCCAGCACGACCAATTGCCGGAAGATCGAGCTCCATTCCTTGCGGTCGAAGTCCTTGCCGATTCCGAATGTCGGCAGCATGTCGTGACCTTGGCGTTCGGTTTTCTCGTTCTTGACGCCCAACAGAACATCGACGAGATGTCCGACACCGAAGCGCTGGCCGGTGCGGACGGCGGCGGAGATTGCCTTCTGGGCGGCAACGGTGCCGTCGAATGTTTCAACCGGATCCAAGCAGCCGTCGCAATTGCCGCAAGGCTCGGGCAGCGTTTCGCCGAAATGGGATAGCAGCGCCTGCCGCCTGCAGCCGGCGGTCTCGCAGACGCCGAGCAATGCCTCCAGCTTGGCATGCTCCACCCGCTTTACATCGCCGGGGGCTTCGCCGTCTTCAATCATCGAGCGGCGCAGGACAAGGTCTTGCATCCCATACAGCAGCAGGGTCTCGGCGGGCAGGCCGTCGCGCCCGGCGCGGCCGGTTTCCTGATAAAAAGCCTCGAGGCTGGCCGGCAAGTCGAGATGGGCGACAAAGCGTATGTCGGGCTTGTCGATGCCCATTCCGAACGCGATCGTTGCGACGAGGACCAGGCCATCTGCCTTCAGGAAGGCGTCTTGGTTGCGCCGCCGAACCCCAGCATCGAGACCCGCATGATACGGCAGGGACTCGATACCCTGGGTGCAGAGCCAGGCTGCCGTGTCCTCGACTTTGGCGCGGCTGAGGCAATAGACAATTCCGCTTTCGCCCTTATGGGCGCCCGAAATAAAGGACAGCAGCTGCCGCCTTGGCTCGTCTTTCAAGGTGATGGCATAGCGGATATTGGGACGGTCGAAACTCGCCAGGAACATGCGGGCGTCGTCGAGCCTCAGCCGCCTTCTGATATCTTGCTGTGTCTGGGGATCTGCCGTTGCGGTCAATGCGATGCGCGGAACGCCGGGGAATCGCTCCCCCAGAACCTCCAGCTTCATATATTCCGGGCGGAAATCGTGACCCCATTGGCTGACGCAATGGGCTTCGTCTATTGCAAAAAGGGCGATTCTGGCGCCGTCGAGAAACTCGAGAAACGAAGGCAACATCAGCCGTTCGGGTGCGACATAGATGAGATCCAGCCTTCCGGCACGCAAATCTGCCCGAACCGCCAGACGCTCCTCATCCGTCAGGCTGGAATTCAGCGCCGCGGCGCGAATACCGAGCTGGCGCAGCGCCGTGACCTGATCGTGCATCAGGGCGATCAACGGCGACACGACCACGCCGACCCCATCGCGGCAGAGCGCTGGGATTTGATAGCACATGGATTTACCGCCGCCGGTCGGCATCAGCACGATTGCGTCGCCGCCGTCGACAACATGGCTGACGATCTCCGCCTGCTGTCCGCGGAACGCCTTGTGACCGAAAGTCGTCTGCAGGATGTCGAGCGCAGAACCCGGATACTGACGCTCGGACAGCTGCGTATCGAAGCCTAATAGGTCGGTCATATTGGGGAAACGGTCCTCGGGCGGGGGACTTCGAGGCAGGCATACCCCGGCGACTCGCACTCAGAGGGTAAATCCCCGAGCAACCGAATACAAACCGGCTGAGCGACTATATCTATCCCTCGTCCCGCGGACGGGCACGCGCCGTTTTGATCCCGGATCTTTGGCTTTTTGCTTCCAGCCGTCGCATTTTCGATCCGAGTGTGGGCTTGGTTGCACGCCGCGGCTTGGGCCTTTCTATGGCCTGCCTGATCAGTTCCACAAGCCGGTCTTTGGCCTCTTGCCTGTTCATTTCCTGGGAGCGGGCGCTCTGGGCGAACAGCACCAGAATTCCCTCGAGAGTGAGTCGGCTGCCGGCTAGAGCCTCAAGTCGCGTTTTGACATAATCAGGCAGTGACGGCGAATTGCGCACGTCAAAGCGCAGCTCCACTGCCGTGCTGGTCTTATTGACGTGCTGCCCGCCTGGTCCGCTCGCGCGGACAAAGCGTTCCTGGATTTCGTCGTCCGCTAAGGAAATGGTGTCGTTAATCTGGATCACGATTGGGTCGCACTCCGGTCGCGCCGGACCTGATGGTAGCATGGATGCGCCGCCCGGCTGACGTTTAGTGTGCGACACCATAAAAAATGGCCGGAAACCCGAAGGCTCCGGCCAAGTTGAACAGGGAGGCTTCACGTCCTGGAGACATAAATATGGCCTTTTCCGGGCGTTCCTCGGCGCTTTTCAGCGACCCCCGGCGACCAATAGACCTCATTGAATATACTAGATAAAAATGCCAAATAGGCCCATGGAGATATTCGCTGACGGGCGCTGATCGCCGCCAGCCGCCGGATAAAAACGGCCCACAGGCGGCCCACAGAAAAGTCGAGGCTCGATTTGCCCAAGGCGTTGACCGATTCGGTAGTCAAAACATTGAAGCCGGAGCGCGGTGCAATATCTTGGCGCGAGGTGACCGATGGGGGGTGCCGTGGCCTGCGAATCAGGCTCTCACCTACTGGGGAAAAGGTATGGGCCATCAAGGTCACAGTCGGTGGGCGGCGGGTACGGCATACGCTCGGGGCATATCCTGAAGTTGCGTTGACGCAGGCGAGGAAGCGCGCTGCGGATTTCATCGCTGCCGCCCGGGATGGGATGTCGCCGGCGGAGGTCAGTTCCCGCAAGCGCGCCGCGACTCTCACACTGGCGACCGCTCATGCCGACTATATAGAAGCGATGCGTGGCGGACTTCGGGCGAGCACCATCGCTTTGAAAGAGGGGTTGTTCGGCGATCACATCGAGCCGACGATGGGTTACAGATTGATCCGCTCAATCCGCCGAGCCGACATAATGGAAGTTATCAGCAGTGTAGTCACCAAGGGCTTTGCGGTTCAAGCCAATCGCGTCTTCTCAGAACTCCTCGCGCTGCTGCGCTGGTTGGAAAGCAAAGGCTATTTGGATGGCGTGCCGTCGATCCGAAAGAAAGACTTACGGTCTGTTGGCGCTGCCAAGGAGCAGGCCCGGCGCCAGACGTTGACCGATGCCGAGCTTGGCGAAGCCTGGGTCGAAGCCGCGGCACTCGGCGACCTGAGCGGAGACTACCTACGCTTGTTGATCCTCGTCGGCCAGCGGAGGGACGAAGTCCGCTTGATGCGAGCGGAGAACATAGATTTTGATAATGCCCTTTGGACGATTTCCGGCAAATTATATAAGACGGGCATCGACCATTCCGTCCCGTTATCGAACGCCGCGATGGAAATTGTCAGACGGCGGTGTGGCAACCGACGTGAAGGATATATCTTCGCAGGGCACCTGCTGGATAAGCCTTTCAATGGCGCGGCGTCGGCACTGCGACGGCTGCAGAAGGCCATGCTGGGCCGATCAGCGTTCACTCTGCATGATCTGCGGCGGACATGCCGTACCGGCCTCTCCAGGCTTGGGACAGATGAACAGACCGCCGAACTGGTGATCGGCCATATTCCGCAGGGCATTTCGGCGGTTTACGATCTACATGATCGGCTGGCGGAACGCCGGGCTGCTCTCGATCTGTGGGCGGAGCATGTAGCGCGCGTCGCAATGCAGGTCGCTGACAGAGAATCCGCCAAATGAACGGCATGGAGAAACTGACTATATCACAACAGGCCGACGACTTCTCGGGTGATGTCGCCTTCTGGGGTCTGCTGATATTGATTCTGCTCCAGAAACCAAGGCTCGAATTTCTTGGTTAAATCATCCCATTTCGTCATCGGCCCGATCCGCTTCTTGCGATTGCATGATTGTGTGACCGTTCGGTATTGGTCACTATTGGCGCCGGGCACGCGCGGATTGGCTGAGAAAAACCGACGTTCGCGACCCCGAAATCGTGGCGGTCTCACGAGATCTTTCTAATCACCTGTCAAAGCGTTACAGCCAACGTCGCTCTCGGCGTGCTTGGCGAATTCTTCGCCGCATGTTCGAATCCTTCCCCCGCAACCAAATCGGGCTTATTTGCGTTTGCAGCGACAATGAAGAGACTCACATTGCTGGATGCGTTTGTGAGTTATGCTCCCAAATCCGTTCCGGGTCAGGTCGGATTTGGTCGAAATAGAACGGTCCAATTCAGTACTGAACCCGCGCGGTGATCCCGCCATCGACAGTCAAATTGGTTCCGGTCGTGAAACTGGATTTTGTGCTGGCCAGAAACGCGACCGCGTTGGCGATCTCGGCAGGTCGTCCCATCCGTCCAAGTGGATTGGCTCTTAAAACATCGTCGAACATTTTCGGCTGGTCCCGTTCGATTTTGCCCCAGAAGCCGTCCTTTACGTAAATCGAACCGGGGCTGACCGCGTTAACCCGGATGCCTTTAGGGGCAAGCGCGTTGGCTAGGCTCTTGCTGTAATGAAGGAGCGCCGCCTTCAGCGAGCCATAAGCTTCGACGCCAAATGCCGCCGAAGTCTCGACCGCCGATACTGTTGCAATGATTACGATCGACGCCGCGGCTGACCTTTCGAGAAACGGCAGCGCACCGTTGACGGTATCGACCGTGCCCATGATGTCTACCGCGAAGGATTGCCGCCAGTCTTCGTCGCTTGCCGCCGGCGCCATAGCTGAAGCGTTCGGCACCAGTATGTCGAGGCCGCCCAACTCGGCCGCCGCCGCCGCGATCCAGGCTTTGAGAGCAGGTCCGTCGGCGATATTCACCGCTGCTCCGGTCGCCGTTACGCCTCTTGTTTTCAGTGCTGCAACGGTCTCGCGGACCTGTCCAGGGTCGCGGGCGCAAACGGCGATGGAGACGCCCTCATCGGCCAATTGTTCGACAATTGCGCGACCGATGCCCCGGGTGCCGCCCGTCACCAGCGCGCGCTTGCCGGCAAGTTCCAGATTCATGATGCCTCATTTCCGTTCGCTGATCAGATTCGCCCACCGCCCAGCAGTTTCGGCAGGTCGCCGATCAGCGCGACCGCGCTGAAGGCGAACACGCCCAACAGCATGAACAGAACTGCGCCGACGCACATGGTCGGCTGGAAGCCCATGCGCAGATTATTGAACACTTTGATGGGCAGGGTCTCGACTTCAAAGCCGGCGACCATATAGGCGATGATATATTCGTTGAGGCTGAGGATGAACACAAAGACCAGCCCGGAGACGACATAGGGTAACACGATCGGCCGCACGATGGTTCGCAGCACGTCGCCTTCGCGCGCGCCCATGGTCCGGGCGGCCTCGACCAGTGCGAGATCGACCGAACGGAAACCCAGCCCGATGGTCGTCAGCGGCAGCGTGACAAAGACCACCGCATGGCTGAGGATCGTGTCCTCGATGCGCCCGACATGGCCTAGCCAACTCCAGAACACCAGGAAGACAATCGAGAGCACGATCGACGGCAGCAGGAAGGAGATACGTGCGATGGATTCGAGAAGGAGAGCCATTCTCGAGCGATACTTCCAGGTGGCGTAGGCGATTGGAAAGGCGATGCTCACCGCCGCCAGCGAGGCGAGTGAGGCGACGATTACCGACAGGCTGAAGGCCGACATCCAAGCTGGATCGCTAAAGAAGGCGGCATACCAGGCGAGGCTGACATTCTGTGGCGGGAAGTTCATGCGCGGGGTACCGTTGAAGCTGACGCCGGCCACGATCACCAGCGGCGCCGCCATGAAAACGGCGAGGACCGTCAGGAACAGGAACTTTCCGATCGCCTTGGTCATGGTCTCACCCGGCCGCGCGCGACGCGCGCGGTCAACAACGCCAGCAGGAGGGTCGCGGCCAGAAGAAAGATCGACATGGCCGATGCGCGGGGAAGGTCGTGGCCAGCCAGCGCAGCGCTGCCGATGAGCACCGCCATAGGCCAATGTTGCGGTCTGCCGAGCACCAATGGAGGGACATAGGCGCCAACCGTCAGCACCATCGCCATCACGAAGGCGATCACCGCCGGCCTTTTGGTCAGCGGTACGACAACCGTTACGAACGCGCGGACCGGCGAAGCGCCGAGGGTTCGCGCTGCCTCGATAAGGTCATTGTTCAAGCGTGAGAGCACTGGAAACAGGGTCAGCACCGTAAAGGGAAGGACCAGATAGACCAGGCAGGCGATCACAGCCCCGCTGCTCGGCGTCAGCGAGGCGGCCTCGTCCATAAGTCCGAGCGCAACAAAGATCTTCGACAGACCGATCCGCTTGGACAGCATGACCTGCCAGGAAAAGGCGATCAGCACGTCCGACAGGGAAAGGGTGGTCAGCAGGAATATCAGCCAGACCACCTGAATGCGGCGCCGCATGCGCGTGATCAGATAGGTCAGCGGAAACCCGAGCCCAAGGCTGAGCGCTGCCACGGCGAGCGCCAGCTCGACGGAATCGAGCAGTGCGCCCAGCAGTTCCGGTTCCGCCAAGGTGCCATAGGCGCGAAGCGTGACACCGGGGCTCCACATTCCGCTCTGGTCGTGCGGCGCGATGCTAATGCGCAGGAGCAAAATGAAGGGTATTGTAACCAGCACGAGCAACGAAACCGTCGGCCAGGACAAGAGCAGGCCAAGCCGCAATCGTGTCGCTAGTCCTTTCATACTCAATTCGCCAATATCGTGCAGGCGTCGATCGGTAGATGGACGGCGACTTGCTCGTCGACCGCAATGCCGGCCCATTCGGCGGGTGCGGCAATGCAGATCAATTCCCGCCCCTGATAGTCGATCCTCAGCTCGATATGGTCGCCGACGTCCCGAACAAAGCCGACCCGACCATAGAGCGCATTGGCCGTATCCTCTCCATTGCGCACGATTCGGACGTTCTCCGGCCGGACTGAAATCGTCACGGCGTCGCCGTCCCGAAGATGGGCCGGCATGGCGCCAGTCTCCGTCACGCTATTGCCGAGCCGCACATGCCGCCGGTCCACCACGACGGCGTCGAGCAGGTTGCTCTGGCCGATGAAGGCGGCGACGAAGCGGTTGGCCGGTTTGCGATAGATCTCGGTCGGCGGGCCGATCTGTTGGACGACACCGTCGGCCATCACCACGATCGTATCGGCGATTGTCATCGCTTCACGCTGATCGTGGGTGACCAGAATCGTGGTGACCTGCAGCTTCTGCTGCAACTGACGAAGCTCGACCTGCATATGGTCGCGCAGCTTGGCGTCCAACGCCGACAGCGGTTCGTCCAGCAGAAACAGCATCGGTTCTTGCGCGAGCGCACGGGCAATCGCGACGCGCTGTCGCTGTCCGCCGGAAAGCTGGTCGATCGACCGGGGCCCGATGTCGGGCAGCTTGATCAGTTCCAGCAGTTCCCGGACGCGGGCGCGCCGGTCAGCCGGACCGATATTCCGCAGCTTGAGGCTATAGGCGATATTGTCCTCGACCGACAGGAACGGGAATAAGGCCAATGCCTGGAATACCATCGCGAAGTTGCGACTATGTACCGGCGTTTTGGTGATGTCCTTTTCGTTCATGAGGATGCGGCCGGCCGACGGCGTTTCCAGCCCGGCGATCATGCGCATCAGCGTGGTCTTGCCGCAACCCGACGGCCCCAGGAAACAGACGAACTGTCCGCGCGGCACGGTCAGAGAGACGTCTTTTACGACCGTTTGGTTGCCATAGACCTTGCTGACGCCCTGTATCTCCAACCCGAACTTCATCGGGGTCTCGTCAACTGGTGACCATCTTGATGAATTGGCGTTCCATGTAATCGGTATTTTTGAAACGGGCTTCCGTCGCTGCCGGAATCGACGGGCGGTCGGACGATACGGCGGCGAATTCCTGATCGGTAAGGTTAAGCTTGGCGCGATCGATGACGGGCGCGGAGCCGACATAGCGCGCGATCAATTGCTGAGCCTCGGGCGTACAACTGAAATTGATAAATTCCTGGGCCTCGTCAATCTTGGCCGAGGATGTGGGTTGGCACCAGAGATTGGTGCTTTCGACCGCGCCCTCCTTGGGGAAGATCGAGCGCACCGGTGTGCCGTTCTTGATCATGACCATGGCGGTGTCGTGCATATAGGTGCCACCGACGACCTCGTCGTTGATCAGAGCCGTCTGCATCGTTCCTTCGTCCTGCCACCATAATTTCACGTTGCCTTTCAGCTCGGCGATCTTGGCAATGACCTGGTCGATTCCTTCCGGGTTCATCAGTATGTCGATGCTGCCGAAGTGGACCTTGGCCGTGATCTCGAAGATCTGTGAGCTGCTTCCCGACAAGATGCCCCAGGCATTCGGGTGTTTGTCCCATAGGACCGTCCAGCTGTCCGGCAGAGGTTTGAGCTCTTCCGGGTTGACCACGAAAGTCATGAACCAGGACATCGCGGCGACATTGTCGAAGGCCGGGCCGGGTGTGAGAAACCTTGCGGAAAGCTGGGAGAAGTTCGGGATGCGACCGGGGTCGAAGCTGCGCCAAAGATTTTGCGCCCGGCCGCGCAGTACGTCGACCGCCGCCATGCAGCACACATCCATGGGCGGTGCGCCGGCCTTGTTCGCCTCGGCCAGCTGAAACAGAAACTGTGCGCCTTCCGGCTGCTCGATCGACTGGACATCGATACCGCTCGCCTTGGTAAAGGCGGGGTAGACATATTTCGCGAAACACTGTTCGAAATACCCACCGAAAGTGGAAACTTTCAGGCTGCGCGCCGCGCGCGCGGGACGGATAAAGGGCATTTGCAAAGCGGCTGTCGCCGCGACGATTCCCGCGCCGCGCAGGACGGCGCGGCGCGAGGTCCTGCCACCCGTCTCAGGTCGGGCGAGAATCGAGGATTTGTCCGTCATTTCAAGCAACTCCAAAGCGACGGGTGGCCATCGGCCCAGACTGGCCGAACGTGCCTGAGGGCATGGGCGTTCTGACGAAATGCTGCGGTCGTTGCCCTTGGTATGCCAGCCAAGATTGGATGGATGGCGTCCGCATCGGCAATAACAAGCTCTGCAACATTAGTTATCCGATCGCGAAACTATCGGCATTCACACGCGAGCGCCGGTTCATAGGACGCCCGTTTCGCAAGCAACCTTGCTCAATAGTTTTGCATCGCCGCGGCTCCGCCTTTCCGACGAGATCTCCGGTTGCAGCACGTCCAGATGATCGAGCAGCGCCATGACGTGGGGCGAGGATGTGCCGTGTCGGGTGATGAGTTCGATATCGGTCGAAAAGCCGAAAACGTCAGGCAGGATATTGCGGAAGTTCTTCAGCCGCCAAAGCGATTCGACATAGTGATCGGGCAGGGTGCCAAGGAAACAGCCGGTGCTGATCAATGTCGCGACCGCCTCCATCGAATCGACCGAAGCGGTTTTGACGAGGGAGCCGTCTGATCTAAAGCGGTCGTAATCGTCCATGAACGAATATCCAGCATAGTCGTATTTGGAAATATCCTGAATATTGATCGAAGGCTTATCGTAGAGTGGATGCTCTTCCGAACAGTACATACTGCAGTGCTCTTTGTACAAGAACCGATAATCAAGCTGGTTTATGTGGCGCCTGCCTATGACCAGTCCCGCGTGCAGCGTTCCATCGAGGACGGATTGTTCGATAATGTTCGATGTCGTCGTCATAATATTGTATTCGACGTAAGGATGTTTCTTTTTGTAGGTCTTCAATATCTCGGGGACCTGCAGGTTCTTATCGGTGATCAGCGTGTCGATGATGCCGATATTCAGTGCTCCGGTCAGGTCCGAATGGATGCTGCGGATATTGGCTTCGAAACGCTCCAGGTCTGCGATCAACTGCAGGCTCGATGAATAGACCTGCCGTCCCTGGTCGGTCAGAGAGAAACCGACGCGGCCTCGCCGGCATAGCCGGACGCCCAGGCGGGTTTCCAAATCTTTGATATAGCGACTGATCGAAGGCAGCCCGAGCTGAAGCTCCGACTCCGCGGCCGCGAAGCCTCCGCAGCGGGTAACCGCACAAAACACGCGGAGCAGGCGAATGTCGCCATCGCTCATCTTGCCGTTAAATGTTCGTGGATTCAGTCTCATAGTTTCGATCCTCGGCAATCATCTTTGCGCAACTTGTCATTCTTGATGCATTCGATGGCGGTCATCCTGATGGCTGTAGCTGACGGAGCTGGCGCGCGTTACCCAAAAGCCTTGCAAAGCATGTGCCAACTGGTGACGGCGCCGTACCAAGTGACTGTGGAGTTGAGATGACGGAACGAATGAACGCGAAACGGCCGCTTATCGTCGGAAAACCGGCACTGATCATGATCGATTTTCAGCGCGGTGGTGAGTATGTGGCTGGCCAGGAAAACGGCATCGCGCATATGGATAATTCTGCAGGCGAACGGCGAGCCCGCGCGCGCGGGCTGGTTACTGCCGCCCGCGCTGCCGGTATCCCCGTGATCTTCATCCAGGAGGTCCATCGCTCCGACCTCGTCGATTTCGGGCGTGAGTTGGACGGTGACGAAGACGTCCATTGCGTTGAAGGATTGAGATCGACCGAGATTGCCGCGGAAGAGGTGGATTTCCGTCCCGGCGACTATTTCGTGCCGAAGCGCCGCTATTCTGCCTTCTATAGTACCGACCTCGAAATATTGCTGAAGGGACTCAAGGTGCAGACCTTGGTCCTGACGGGTGGTCTGACCGATGTCTGCGTTCACTACACCTTCGTCGATGGGCACCAGGGCGATTACTACTGCCGTGTGGTCGAAGATTGCGTCGGGGGGTCCAGTCGTGCGGCACACGATGCCTCGCTCAATGCGATGGAGTATCTGCAGGCCGGTGCGCGCCGGACGAGTAGCGAGATTCTAGCGGCTTTCGAGGCGTTCAAGCGCTCGCTGGCCGCCTGACGATCCCGGGGAGGGAGGCCGGGGGCGATGCTCCCGGCCGCTCAGAAGAGACGGAGACGAGAATGGGACTGCAGATCGCGGATCGGTGGTTCGAATTTGAAACGCTGACCGACGGCATCATCCGAATCTGGGAGCCCTATGTCATCCGGGTCGCGCAATGCAATATCTGGCACGTGCGCGGTCGCGATCGCGATCTGCTGATCGATACCGGGATGGGTATCGCCAGCCTGCATGCCGCCGCCCGCCATTTGTTCGACAAGGCGCTTTCGGCGGTGGCGACACACACCCATTTCGATCATGTCGGCTCCTTACATGAATTCGAGGACCGCATTGCGCACCCGGCCGAAGCTGAGAATTTATCCGTTCCCTCGGCAAATTTCAGCATGTACAGCGCGGATCATTCGCCGCAGATCACGGCCTCGCTGGAACGCGCCGGCTATGAGATCGGCCCGACCTATATCACCGCCTTGCCCCGCGCCGATTTCAACATGACGGAGTTCACCTTTCCGGCTGCGCCGGCGACCCGGTTGGTCGATGAGGGGGATGTGATCGATCTGGGCGACCGGGTGTTCGAGGTTTTCCACCTGCCGGGGCATTCGCCCGGCAGTATCGGCCTGTGGGAGAATGCGACGGGGATATTGTTCTCGGGCGATGCGATCTATGACGGCCCGCTGCTGGACGATATTCCCGGCAGCGACATTGCGGTTTATTGCGACACGATGACCCGACTAGCGCAGCTCCCCGCCCGGGTCGTTCACGCCGGACACGATCCCAGTTTCGACGGGCGTCGGCTCAAACAACTTGCCTGGGACTATCTCAAGCGTCGCGCTTAGTGGGGACCCGAGCCATGGTACAGAGCCCGCCAGCTTATAGGATCGAGGCGACCGATAGACCGGATCCATCAATTCGCGATGTGCTGGCCGACGCGCTTCTTGCCTATAATGAGACCTGGCTCGGGCCGTCGGCCAGCCGTCCCCTTGCCCTGCTGATCCGCTCCCAGGACGGTGCCCAGGTTGTTGGCGGCCTCTGGGGGCGCACATCGTTTCGCTGGCTTTACGTAGAGCTGCTCTTTTTGCCGGAAGCGCTGCGTGGGCGGCATATCGGAAAGGAACTGCTTACCTTGGCGGAAACCGAGGCCAGGAAACGGGGTTGCCTCGGCTCTTGGCTCGATACCTTCAGTTCAAAAGCGCATGGGTTTTACGAGGCGCACGGCTACAGGCTCTTCGGCGGGATCGCCGACTACCCGCCCGGCCATTCGCGACGCTCGCTGATGAAGCGTTTCGAGGACCAGGGCTGACTCTCTATCGGGGATCACGGCAGCGGGTAGAAGATGAAATCCGCATGGACGTCGAGTTTGGGCATATCGCCCATATGGTCGAGCGAATTTTGCAGGTCGGTCAACCGTGAATAGGGCAGTTCCAGCACATGCTCTTTCGGGTGGCTGGCGGCATGGATCGGATAATCGACGCGCGGGGTCGTGGTCATTTCGATATGCGTGCCCATCAGCCATGAAATCTTCAACGGCTTGGTAAAGGCGGCGGCCCGGTCGATGCTGTCGCGAAAGCTATGGAATGCCTCCAGCTTGACGTAGAGCCGGCCTGCGTAGAGAGAGTCGCCCGATAGCAGCCAATGTGTCTTGGGATCGTAGATCATGATCGCCGCCGCCTCGTGGCCGGGCGTAGGAATGATGTTCAGAACGCGGCCGCCCAGGTCGAACGACGCGATGTCGGTCGGCCAGTTCTTGATGTTGAAAAATGCGGCGACCTCGCCAGGCGCATGGCCGACGACGGTGACGTTGGGCGCGCCGGCGAACTCGCCATCGCCCGCGATATGGTCGCCATGGGAATGCGAATGCGCGACAACCAGGGAGATGGACGTGCGTCCCTTCTGCGCCAACCATTCGGCGATGATTTTGTCGATGGTCGGCCGGATCTTGAGGCCTCCTGCGCCGGTATCCTCGAGCAGGGCGCGGTCAGTCCCGAACAGCAGATAGAGAAACGGGGCTTCGGGATTGGTTTGGACCGATTGGCGAATGACGAATGTGTCGGCGTCATAGCGCTGCACCTGCATTTCCGGTTCAGGGCCTTTCGTCCCCGCGATCCATTGTTCCTTGAACACCGACTTGGCCGGGTCGGCCCTGACCGTGGCGCTCCACTGCGGCGTGAGCAGGATTGTGGCGGCGAACGCCATCCGCCATCCTGCCTCGCAAAAGCTCCGTCTGATCATCGATCGGTCTCCCCGGCTACCGTGCAAATCAGCCTTTAGAAGTGGGTGTTCGCCTCGACCCCGATAATGCGCGGGGTCGGGGTGTAGCCTTCGGCAACGTAATTATCCGATGGGCTCTGGATGATCTTTTTTGTATCGAACAGATTCTTCGCAAACAAAGACACATCCCAGCTCTCGAAGGTCGCGCCGATACTCGCGCCGGCCAAATTGTATGTGGGTCGATCATAATCCTGATTGGTTCGCACGAAGGTTCCGTGGCTGTTGCCGGTGAATTGCCAGTTCGCACGGATAAAGCCGGTGATGTCGCTCGTCAGATCCCGCTCGTAATCAGCAGTGAAATTGAGCGACCATTTGGGTGATCCTGGGACCGGGTCCCCTTTGTAGACGCCCAGACCCAGAACGTCTTGGGTGAAGGTGTCGTGATTATATTGTCCTGAAGTTCCAAAAGTGAGCGAAGGGCCCACGCGCCACTGGATTTCGGTTTCCAACCCATAGCTCTCGGCTTGGCCGACATTCGCCGTGAAATCGAAGCCGCATGTCTTCAGCGGGATGTCGATTTGAATCTTACTCCACTCGATATCGTAGGCCGACGTATTTACTGAAAGCTGGTTGTCGAAGAATCGTCCTTTCGCGCCGACCTCATAATTCCAAAGCTTGTCCGGCTGGTAACCGGTCGGCGCGGTTTCGAGTCCGAACGCTGCGAGGTCGCCCGCGCATTGCGACGCAGGAACGGGCGTATTGATGCCGCCCAGCCGGAACCCTTTTCCAGCCGTGGCATAGGTCGTGACCGTGTCGGACACATCGTAGGTCACAGAGAATTTCGGGGTCGGCGCGTAGGCTTTTGTAGTGCCGCTCGCAAAGGGCGTACTGGCGAAAAAGCCACCCGACACGGACGTCAGAGAGCTTCTGCCATAGAGATAGCGCAGGCCGGCGGTAAATTTTAGCTCTGGGGTCAGATTGTAAGAGAGTTCACCGAACGTCGCATATTCTCTGTCGTCCAAACGTGTTTGGAAGTCGTAGAACAGATCGTTTGGAATCGTTGTCCCGAGCACGCTGGCGGCGCTTACTCCATAGGCCGATTGGAACGTCTGGTTGAACCCGGGAATATATTGAGACGAAGTGCCGAGGTTCTTGGAGTCGGAATAGTAAAGCCCAACGATCCATGTAAACGGATTGTCTCCATTGGGATCATAAGGCTTGGAAACAAGGCGGATTTCTTCCGTTGCCTGTCGCGTATTCAGTGAATTGAAGACTGGTCCAGGGAGAGCGGCGAGCTGATTGCCGTCCAGTTGACCGTTAACGCCTGTGGTTCCCATGCCGTCGATGAAGCCGCCGACAAAGACGCTGTTGAAATAGGTGCCGTCGGTCGTGCGTGGAAAATGGCGAAACGCATAGCTTGAGACGGACGTCAGGTCTGCCCAATCGAGGTCGTAATTAACCTTAATGCTGGGCACCGCGAGCATATCGGAGCCGCCTTCCTGAACCTGCTTGGTCGTAATGTAGTTTGGTGTCGCTAAATCGACGAGGCCGGTATCGTTGATGACCGTCTTTTGTGCAAAGACCGCCGGCGTAATCGTCAACTCGGGGGTGACATCCCAGAGCAGGGATGCTTTGACGACATTGGCGCGGTCGCCGTTGATACCAGTGCGGTCGATCACCCCGGCCAAGGTGGCATGATCGACGAATCCGCTGTCCTGGGTGGTTTCGAAGCCGATGCGCAGCCCCATCTGGCCGGTCACCAGCGGGATATTGACGACTCCCTTGGCGACGTAGTTCAGTCCGCCGTGGTCGGTGCCGGAAAGCTCGCCGCCGGCAGCTCCTTCAAAGTCGTTGAGATTGACCGGGTTGCTGACGAACCTGATGGTCCCGCCCATCGAGCTTGCCCCATATAGAGTGCCCTGTGGACCGCGAAGGACCTCGCTTTGAGCAAGATCGAAAAGAAGCGGTTCCGATTGTCCCGAATAGAACGAATTATTTCGGATCGTTATCGGCGCGTCATCCAGATAGATGGCAACAGTGGACGTACCGGTCGTCGAGCTGATGCCGCGAATTTCGAGATTGCTCAGGCCCGGCGCTCCCAGGCTTGAAAAGGACAGATCCGGGATGGTTCGCGCCAGATCGGCGTAGCCTTCGATATGCTGCGCTTCAAGCTGCACGCCAGTGACCACCGAGATGCTCTCCGGAACCTTGCGCAGAGTCTCAGATCGCTTTTGGGCGGTGACCACGATCTCCTCGATCCCGGCTGGCGGCTGCGCGTCCTGATCAGCGGGGATGGTTTGGGCATACGCGTGTGCCGGCAGAAGATATGTTGCGGCGCACATGAGTGAGACGGGCACTGCCAGACGTTTCGCCTTCATGATTTGGGTCCTCTCAAAACCCCAGAAACCGCCTGTTTCCGGGTCGATTCTATTGAGAGCCTAATCACTGACTCGGGATATATGCATGACTGTATGAACAACTTAAGTTGCGTTGCAGCGAAAGTGTGTGATGCAAATTTATTGGCCGCCGGTGCTGATGGGGCGTGCGGGTAGGCAAATGTTCGGGATTTATGCGCTCAAACGCGGCCGAAAGAGCCCCTTGTGTCCTGCCCCGGGGCCAATTCTTCGAATAGAACGCAACTATTATTGTCGAACCTGCCATTCGTAGGGTGACGGCGTTCCCGTATTAGGGGATTCGGAAATTGGACGTCGACAGCGGCTCGCGTCCTGTGCGCAACCACGGAGCGTCACTCTATGCGTAAACTCATCGAAGGTAAGCCGGTCCTTATTGTTGTGGACATCCAAGGTTGTGGGCAGATGGAGAACCCGCCGGTGCCTCATATGAATGACGGACGGGATATGCACGTGAACGCGGCCAAGCTGATTGCTGCGGCGCGGGCCGGCAATGTTCCCGTTGTCTTCATCCAGGAGGCGCACCGGCCCGACCTTGTGGATTTTGGTCGCGAGCTTGACGGTGAAGAAACTGTCCACGCGCTGGAAACCGACCCCAGGACCGATATCTCGGACGATATCGGCTACCGTCCCGGAATTGACTATTTCGTTCGCAAGCGCCGCTATTCGGCCTTTTTTGGCACTGATCTTGAGGTATTGCTCAAGGGCCTCAAGGCGGAAACGCTGATCCTGATTGGCGCGCTAACAGACGTTTGCGTGCATTATACGTATCTTGACGCCCATCAGCACGACTACTTCGCGCGTGTCGTCGAAGACTGCGTAGTTGGCTCGACCCGTGCCGCCCACGATGCTTCGTTGAGAGCCATGGAATATCTGCAGACCGGCGCCCGTCGCACGACGACCGAAATCCTACTGGCGCTTGACTCGAATGAGTGACCTGGCAAATCAACGAGGCTGTGGGCCTGCGAGCTGACGAATGCATGCATCGCGGACTTTTCGGTTGTGATGGATCTGTTCGATCCGCCTAGCTTGTTCTTCCGGCGGCGCCCGGAGCAAATCCAAAGTCTCGGGATCTAGGTGAAGGGGAGCGCGCTCCTAGTGGACGGCAATTTCGGGCGTCAGGGTTTCTTTGAGGCACGCGCGGTGATAGCAACGACGTCAGCTTCGGTTGCGACGCGTATCGACTTACTCTGCAAATAGGCGCCGCCGCTGCCGGCATGGGACCCGGCGGTCGAAAGGTATTAGTTGCCAATCAACCGCTCCGCAACGGTTCGATACTGCGGAGGAAAATGGTAGCGGCGCATGATCTCGTCGTTGTAGCCCGAGTTCACTTTGGTATCGAAGATCCTCATCATGGCTCTATTTGGGTCTATGGCCTACTTACAGCCCAACGCGCGTTAAAAGGGCGCAAGCCTCTGCCATCGCGATCACGGGCGGCATGACGAGTTCGGCGAAACACCGCCAATCGCTCGGTGAGCGTCCAAGCTGGCGTCCGAGATGTAATTGTCAGATGTTGGAAGGACGCGAACGTCCCGATATTAATAATCATTGGGAAACAAAGCGATGTGCAATCAAGGCAGGTGTGCGGCGAACGAAGTTGGGCTAGGCACTGACCAAAAACGGCCCACATACGGCCCATAGACGTCTCTACGGGCAAAAAATGGCCGCTAACCCATTGGATTAGCGGCCAAGTTGAACAGGGAGGCTTCACGTCTGGGAGACGTCGGGCCCAAAGACCCATTCGCGAACCGGGGAAGGCTCGGGAAGAAGTGATGCTGCAGCGCAACATCATGGAGCAATGTGATTGTTCCAGAAGGATAATTCCAGTCTGCGGCGATTAATGCTGCATTGCAGAAAAATCATGGCTTTGGAATTTCTTGAATTCCGCCCAACCAGTGGTCAATCTCACGCGATAGCTAAATCGTTGCTTCGCTCGCCGCTTTGACGGTGCGAATTGGGGAAGCGGCGCACCAGTCTTGATTCGCAGCCATCATTCCCGCGAGGCTCAAAAAAGGCACGAGCTGAAGCAGATTGCGGGTTTCGGAACGCATGCCAAAGGCCAGCAAGGCCAGAATCTGAACGACTACGTACACTGCGAGACCGGCAACCATTGTACCCTGGCGCCGCACCAGTTGGACGGCCATGCCTAGGGCCACGAGCAATGTCAGAGGGATCAACAGCATGAAATAGCGATCCGCATAGTCCACCCACTGGGTGATATCGTTGATGTTCGCGGATATTTGCACGTGAAAATAGGCGTCGAGGCGACTAGTCGGGCCTTTGCCCACGTCGGGGAAAATCTCCCAGCCGATCTCGCGCTTGAGAAGCGATGCGCGCAAATATTCCGTCATGACCTGCCCGGCCAGGCCCCCCAGGATACCTGCGCCCAGCAACCGCCAATCCGGACGACGACGCGCGGCCCACGCGTCGATCAGCGCCTGACTTACCATCCACACGCCGATATATGCAGCGGTCTCGTGATTGAAATAGGCCACACTCATCAACGCCAGAAAGGCCCACCATGGCGCGCGGCGCACCACCAGAAGCAGGAAGACGGCGCCGGTCAAAAGTATGAAATAATCCCAGACATACAGCCACGGGCGGCTCATCATCAGGACATAAAGTGTCTGGAACGCAAAAAGCGCCGCCCACCCTCCCTGCCTACCACTGATGGTACGTCCAGCATGGAACATCACAACACTGGCAAGGGCGATGACGGTAACCGCGATGATGATATGGGCGACGGAAAAATTGACGCCTCCGAGATCGGTCAGGGCTTTGGCGAGCCAGGGCCCGAGCAGGCGCGATTGAAAATGACGCCAGTGCGGATAACCATCCAGAACTCCCTGAGATGCTTGGACGGATCGCGCCAGATCTCGGTCGTAGAAGAATTCGACATGTCGCGATAGAGCCATCGACAGTGCAAATGATGAAGCCCAAACGCTGATTTCTTGCTTAACGCGCAGCCAAGTGATGCCAGGATGGCGCGCCATCAGCAGACCTCCTGCGACAATCGCAAGATCGCCTAGCCCATTAAACCAAAGCCCGTAGTCGGCATTGGTGACGACGTTAACGTGAAGCAGGTTAACGAACTGACCGCTGTAAGAATAAATTACCGTCAGACAGACGCTGGTAAATCCGAAGGCAATTGCGACGACTGTCGACAGCAGGGAACCGTAGAGTCGGTAAAAGGCGACGGACACGATGCCTGCAGCCAACCCGGTCAGAATTACGCCCGGAATATATTGAAAGACCATATTCCCGGACGTCACGCTGAGTTCGGGGGAGTAGAAGGCCGGCATGACTGTAGACGCCAGAATCATGAGCGCGCCTAAGCTCACAATGATCGCCGGCAATATATTAAACGGAAGCGCTCGCTCCTCTGCGTTCAAATCCAGTATTTTGTGGTCTGCAAAATATTTTCTGAAGATATCTAGCGCTGCGTTGCTATTCGCCACCACGTGCCCCCATCCGAACTCTCGCAATGCCAACATCTACCCCGGAGGTGGCCTTCCCCGGCGGGTATCTACATCGAGTTTTAGTGCAGAGGGGCTGTTCGCGCCATGGCTGTGGTTGCGCCAAATGGTAACGAGAGGATAGGCCGTGGGTCGGCACGCCAGCACTCCATTGACCCGGCCACCGCGACCTTCAAGGAAATGCTATGTCCAACAGACGAACAGGCCAGGTCCCCGCCATTTAAAAATGCGACTGTCCAACCTTTTTAATCAGGTAGTCACGCAGAACCGCAATGCGCTTTGAGTGGCGCAATTCTTCGGCGTACACGAAGAACGATTCGACCTCTGGTCCCTCCAATTCGGGCAACACCCGCTCGATATTGGGATGGTCGGCGACGACGAAATCAGGCAATGCGGCTATGCCCAGGCCGCTGGAGACGGCCTGAAATATCCCGAACATATTGTTGATCAGCAGGACCTTCGGCGACTCGAAACCGATCCCCGCCACCTCTAGCAGCCAATTGGCAGTGCTGAACGGCAGGCTCATATTCGGCGGAAAGCCGATGATCGAATGGTTGTGCAGCGATGCCATCGTGTCGGGCCGGCCATGCCGCTCCAGATACTCGTGCGAAGCATAAATCTTCACTCGGATCGTCGCCAAATGCCGTTGAATCAAGTCGGGCTGCCGTGGCGGCATCATCCGAATCGCGACATCTGCCTCACGCATGGCGAGGTCGAGCTCGCGGTCGTCGATCAGCAGCGTCATCTGAATGTCCGGATATAACTCCAGGAATTCGCCAAGGCGCGGGGTCAGCCATTTGACGCCGAAAGCGAAAGTGGTCGTGACTTTGAGAGGTCCGCGAGGCCTCAGCTTGCTTTCGGTCAACATCGCTTCGGTCATCGCCAGTTTGGCGAATACGTCGCGGGCGGTGCTGTGCAGAACTTCTCCCTGTTCGGTGAGGATCAGTCCCCGGGCATGGCGATGAAACAGCGTAACCTTAAGGCTATCCTCGAGCGCGCTGATCTGACGGCTGATCGCGGACTGACTAAGATTCAGCGCATCTCCGGCGTGGGTGAAGCTTCCCGCCTCTGCGACCGCATAGAAAATCCTTAGCTTGTCCCAATCCATACCGATGTCCTGTCCGGCCGCAGCCACAGCCTGTAGCTATGTTTCATCCTGAGAAGTTGTGCCTCATACATGCTCTATTCGGCGGCTTCCGCCTTTTGATACGATGTTGCTGCACCTCCCGCCTCATGGTGCGCCAAGAAACGGTCTGCTTCCAACGCCGCCATGCAGCCCATCCCTGCCGCAGTAATGGCTTGACGAAATACCTTGTCCTTTACGTCACCGGCGGCGAACACGCCGGGGCGGCTGGTTTCGGTCGAATCAGGCGCTGTCACAATATAACCTTCAGCGTCCATGTCGAGTTGGCCGCGGAAAAGGCTTGTCGCTGGATCATGGCCGATCGCGACAAAAAACCCGTGAACAGTCAGCGACCGCTCGCTGCCGCTCTCGACATGCCGCAATTTAACCCCAGTAACCGACTTATGGCCCCCTTCTTCGGTGCCGATGACCTCTGCAATTTCATGATTCCAGATTACTTTGACTTTTGGATTCCGGAACAGTCGATCCTGCATGATCCTCTCGGCGCGCAGCGAGTCACGCCGATGGATCAAAGTAACTTTGGATGCGAAATTCGTCAGAAACAGGGCTTCCTCAACGGCCGTATTGCCGCCCCCGACAATGGCTACTTCCTTGCCGCGATAGAAAAAGCCGTCGCAAGTTGCGCAGGCGGAAACGCCATAACCTTGGAAATGCTGTTCGCTGGTCAGACCCAACCAGCGCGCCTGAGCTCCCGTGGCTATGACAAGCGTGTCGCCGGTATAGGTGACACCCGAGTCGCCCTCGGCACGAAACGGACGCTCACTAAGATCAACCCTCGTGATCAGGTCGTGGGTCAGCGCGACGCCGACATGCTTGGCCTGCGCCTCCATTTGCTCCATCAGCCAGGGTCCCTGGATCGGGTCTGCAAAGCCGGGATAATTCTCGACGTCAGTGGTGATCATCAACTGGCCGCCCGGTTGCAGACCCAATATCTGTCGCGGCGCCAGATTGGCGCGCGCAGCATAGATTCCCGCCGTATATCCGGCAGGACCCGAACCGATGATTAAAACTTTCGAATGCAGCGAATCAGCCATGTCGTCAAACTCTCATGTGGCCTATAGAAATGCCTCTTTTCGGGTCATATTACAACGTTCCCCGGTCGACCCGGATAAGCTTGCGCACCGCTGCGGCCGCCCGCGCCGTTTCGTCAAACTGGTCATATGTCCAGTCCTCGATAGCCCCCTCGAACAATCGTGTTACACCGCGCGCCGCCATTGCGTCATGGAACCTGGAAAATTTCCGGGAACCGCCCTCGAGGCGCAGAATTGAGATCGGCTTTCCGGTCGTTGCCGCCTCCGAGACCATAGAAGCCGAGTCCTCGGTTGCCAGGACATGATCTGCCAGGGCCAGGTAAGCAAAATACGGATTTTTGCCGGTTCCGTCCCAGATGATCGCATTTGTTCCGGCCAGCGCTTGACGGATGATCTCTTCCACTTCCGGACCCGATCGGCGCGAGAATGTGACCATTAGCCCCGCACCAGTCGCGGCGAGCGATGCCAGATCGCGGCCGATACGCTGTGCAACCGCAATGGGCGTCTGAAAAACGGCGTTGGCTCCGCCGATTAGGACGGCAATTCGCGGTCCCGCCAAATGGGCCAGACTCGGTCCAAATTCATCAGCGGCCTCGGCCAGTCGTTCAGGCGTGATCCGACCCAATGCACCTATCGTGCTCATAATATTGGGGCCGCTCAACTCATCGTGTTCCGGAACGATGATCAGGTCGAAGCGGTTGCGGCAATATCCAGGGTCCTGGACGTTTACTAGCCGAGTCGCGCCGCTGCTGGCGTTACCGATCGCCAATGCGATTGGAATGGCGGAGCGACCGGAGGTGATCACCAGTTTGGGCCAAGGTGGCCTTATTTGTGCCGATTTCTTTGTCAACGCGCGGCCGCCGGCCCAACCCAGGAACGGGCTTGCCTGCCGGAACGGCGTGCGCAAACCGATTACCTTAACGGTCGGTGTGGAAGTCAGCGCCTCGGCTAGTCCCAACGTCTGACTGACATGGCCGGGTCGGCCATCTGTCAGAACCCAGACCTGATCGGTGACCAAGACAACTCGTTTAACCAAAAGCTTGGCTCCTGCATCGCGCACCGGTAAAGTCGGGTAATAAAATTACCAGAAGAGCCCCATGGAACGCGTGAAACTCGACCGAATCGACCGTCTTATTTTGCGTAACTTGCAGGAAGACGGTCGTATGACCAATGTTGAACTTGCCCGGCGGGCATCGATTTCCGCCCCTCCCTGCCTTCGAAGGGTCAGAACTCTCGAAGAAACGGGGGTGATCGCGGGTTATCATGCCGATATCGACCCGGTCTCACTGGGATTTGGTGTCATGGTTTTTGCTCAGGTAGGCCTCTCCAGCCAAGCGGAGCAGGATTTAAAGGCGTTCGAGGACCTTATCGGCAAATGGCCGGAGGTTCGCGAGTGTTACATGTTGCGGGGAGAGACGGATTTTCTATTAAAGATCGTGGCCGAAGACGGCGAGGCTTATAATCGATTTCTGACTACGCATCTAACGACTGCACCCAATGTAGCCCGGGTTAAATCGTCCGACGTCATCCGCCGATCGAAATACCAGCCTGGAGCTCCGATCCCGAGCGATGAGGATTAAGCCTTCGAGGCGGCCATGTTCCGTGCAGCCGCTAGATCGGCGCGGAATATGGCCTCGGTTTCCGGTCCGATTGAGTTCTGACGCAGGACGAAGCTAGGGTGGAAGGTTGCAATAACCGGCGCCTCACTCAAGCGATTGGTCAAAGTCTTTCCCCGAAGGGCGGTAATTCCGTTCAGGCCGGTCAAAGCCCAAAGCGGCGTCCGCCCGAGCGCAACGATGGCGGGCGGCGCTGCCGCACGAAGCGCCTTTCTCAGGGCCTCAATTTCTCCGGAGAAGCGCACGCGGCAGAATTCTGCGCCCAGTTTCCCCCATGTTTCGTCGAGCGGGTCGTCTTCCAGTGAAGCACGGCGTCGCGACGCGAAAAAATGTCCAATCTTGTTGCCAGGGGGACGATAGCGGAAAACATTGGCGATCAGACATCGTTCGCGTGCGATCCCTGCTACGGACAGCGCACGATCCAGCAATTGCCCCGCTCGGCCGACAAACGGCCGGCCCAGTCTAATCTCATCGGCTCCCGGTGCCTCGCCGATCAAGGCCAGAAGCGGTGGTTTCCCGTCTGCGGGATATTGATAATCTGCAAAAGGAAGGTCTTGCTCCATATGACGCCTTGGCGAGTGTGCATATCGCCTAGGCGGCTCAGCGGAACTCGATCTTTAGAATTTCATAGGCTTTGGAACCGCCCGGCGTTGTGACCTCAATATTATCGCCGACCGTCTTAGCGATCAGCGCCCTAGCCAACGGAGAGGTGATCGACAACAGGCCAGCATTGATATCGGCTTCGAACTCGCCGACAAGCTGATATGTCACTTCATCTTCGGTATCTTCGTCCACCAGCGTCACGGTGGCTCCGAATTTCACCGTGTTGCCGGAAAGCTTTGACGCCTCGATGACCTCCGCGCGACTGATGCGGTCTTCGATCTCCCCGATCTGTCCTTCGATGAAACTCTGCCGCTCGCGCGCCGCATGATATTCCGCGTTTTCAGACAGATCTCCATGCTCGCGTGCTTCCGCAATGGCGCGAATGATAGCAGGGCGCTCAGAGCCCTTCAGATGCTTCAGATCGTCCTGCAAGCGCTGGAACCCAGCTGCGGTCATAGGAACCTTGTCCATCATCAAAAACCGTCCACGTTTTTACCCGCCTTATAGAGAAAGGCAGCTTCGAATGGCGCCGGATGCCGGCTCTTCAATACGACCCGCTCAGATAGGATTGCAGAGGAGTCACTTCAAGTGGCCCCCGCCGCAAGGCCTCGATTGCGGCAACAGCCGCCCGAGCCCCCGCAACGGTCGTATAATAGGGGATGCTATTGGTGAGAGCGGTGCGACGCAAGCTGAAGCTATCGGCAATGGCTTGCGCACCCTCGGTAGTATTGATCACCAACTGAATTTCTCCGTCGATCATCGCGTCAACGATGTGAGGCTGGCCTTCCAGAACCTTATTGATGCGTTCTGCGCCAATCCCCTGCGCCTGAAAGTGCTTTTGGGTGCTTTCGGTAGCCACAACTTGAAATCCAAGAGCTATCAGTTTTTGTGCGATGGGAGCCAACAGCGGCTTGTCGCTATCCTTGACCGATATGAACACTCTTCCTGAGCGCGGCAGTTCGACGCCTGCTCCCAGTTGCGCCTTGGCAAAAGCCAGGGCGAAATCCGCATCGAGACCCATCACTTCCCCAGTCGAGCGCATCTCTGGGCCCAAGATCACATCGACGCCAGGGAAGCGATTGAAGGGGAAGACCGCTTCCTTAACTGCGGTGTGGGTCGTTAGTCGACTGGTAAGGCGGAAGTCGGCAAGTTTTTCCCCGACCATCAATCGCGCCGCTATTTTTGCTATGGGCACGCCAGTTGCCTTAGCAACAAAAGGTACGGTGCGCGATGCGCGAGGATTAACCTCCAATATGTAAATCTCACTCCCGTTGCCCTCGGACTTCACGGCGAATTGGACATTCATCAGTCCGATGACGCCCAGAGCCTTGGCCAGCGCTTCGGCTTGGCGCCCAAGCTCTGCAATAATATCAGGCTGCAGCGAATAGGGCGGTAAGGCGCATGCGCTGTCACCCGAATGAATGCCAGCTTCTTCGATATGCTCCATGATGCCCGCGACATAGACGGTATTTCCGTCGGCCAGCACATCGACGTCGACTTCGATCGCATCTTGCAAATAGCGATCGATCAGAACGGGATTTGACCCCGAAACCTTGACGGCCTGGCCGATATAGCGAGCCAATCCGGCATGATCATGCACGATTTCCATGGCCCGGCCGCCGAGCACATAGGAAGGTCGGATCACAACAGGGAAGCCGATTCGCGAGGCCACATCGGCCGCCTCTTCCTTTGATCGGGCTAACCCGTTGGGGGGTTGCTTCAGGTTTAGCGACACCAGTAGTTTCTGGAATCGCTCGCGATCTTCAGCCAAGTCGATCGCGTCAGGCGGAGTTCCCAAAATCGGTATACCTGCATCGAGCAACCCTTGGGCCAGCTTCAGCGGTGTTTGTCCGCCCAGTTGAACAATGGCGCCGAGCAATGTGCCCTTGCTTTGTTCGACGCGGGCGATCTCGATTACATCCTCGGCGGTCAAGGGCTCGAAATAAAGTCGGTCCGACGTGTCGTAGTCTGTCGAAACCGTCTCCGGGTTGCAATTGACCATAATGGTCTCGATGCCGATCTCCTCCAGCGCGTAGCAGGCATGAACACAGCAATAATCGAACTCGATGCCTTGGCCGATTCTGTTGGGACCACCTCCTAGAATCATAGCCTTACGCCGGTCCGATGGTTCTGCCTCGCATTCGCCGGGCGACCCAGCGTTTCCCACATAGGTGCTGTACATATAGGGCGTTTGCGATGGGAACTCTGCAGCGACAGTGTCGATGCGCTTGTAGACCGGCCTAACACCAGCAGCGCGCCTTCTCTGCGCAACAGTTGCCTCTTCGATGCCGCTTAACTTTGCCAGTCTCGCATCGGAAAACCCCATCCGCTTCAAATGCCAAAGCGCCTCGATATCGGTAGGCAGCCCTCCGGCCTTCACGCCAGCTTCGGCGCTAACGATCTCGGCAATGCGTTCGATAAACCAGGGGTCGAACTTGCAGGCAGCATGGATTTCGGCATTGGTCATTCCGGCGCGCAGAGCATCGGCGACATACAAAATGCGATCGGGCGTCGGTTTTGCGAGTAACGCGCGCAGTGCGTCATGCTCTGGCTCTGCGTCACCCATTTGCTCGTCGAAGCCGGTTAGCCCCGTTTCAAGCGACCTCAGGGCTTTTTGCACCGATTCAGCAAAGGTTCTCCCGATCGCCATCGCTTCGCCGACCGATTTCATGGCGGTCGTCAGAGTGGGGTCGGCGCCGGCAAATTTCTCGAAGGCAAAACGTGGAATCTTGGTTACGACGTAATCGATCGTCGGCTCGAATGCGGCCGGCGTGTTTCCGGTAATGTCGTTCGTCAGCTCATCGAGCGTATAGCCGACCGCCAGTTTGGCTGCGACCTTGGCGATAGGAAAGCCGGTCGCTTTCGATGCTAGGGCCGACGACCGGCTGACTCGAGGATTCATCTCGATCACAACCATTTGGCCGTTGTCCGGGTTGACCGCGAACTGCACGTTCGATCCCCCGGTATCGACGCCGATCTCGCGCAGGCACGCGATCGACCAGTCGCGCATTC
This sequence comes from Rhodospirillales bacterium, assembly GCA_003165335.1. Classification (GTDB taxonomy): domain Bacteria; phylum Pseudomonadota; class Alphaproteobacteria; order BOG-932; family Roseiterribacteraceae; genus BOG-932. Next base: position 44,950 of record PLTD01000105.1, read on the forward strand.
GCTGATATTCTTTGTCTGTTAGGGTCAGTGCCGGTGCGACGGTAATCGAATCACCCGTGTGCACACCCATCGGGTCGATATTCTCGATCGAGCAGATGATGATGCAGTTGTCGGCGCGGTCGCGCACGACCTCCATTTCATATTCTTTCCAGCCGAGAACCGATTCTTCGATCAGGACTTCGCCAACGGGAGAAGCCGCAAGACCCGAACGCGTGATCTCCTCGAATTCTGTTTTGTTGTAGGCAATACCGCCGCCCGTTCCGCCAAGTGTGAACGATGGCCGAATGATTGCCGGCAACCCTACTTCGCTCAAAGCTTTGCGTGCATCTTCAAATGAACGCACGACTTGGCTCTTAGGGCAGTTCAGTCCGATCTTCAGCATGGCATCGCGAAACAGTTGCCGATCTTCGGCTTTGGCAATCGCCTCCCGATTTGCGCCGATCAGTTCGATACCCAGCCGATCGAGCGTGCCGTCCTCAGCAAGCGACATGGCGGTGTTCAGCGCAGTTTGGCCTCCCATTGTCGGGAGCAATGCTTCCGGTCGTTCCTTTTCCAGGATTCGCGCCACTGTGGCCGGAGTGATCGGTTCGATATATGTCGCATGAGCCAAGCCGGGATCCGTCATAATCGTGGCCGGGTTCGAATTGACCAGCACGATTCGATAGCCCTCAGCCTTCAGCGCCTTACAGGCCTGTGCTCCGGAATAATCGAATTCGCAGGCTTGTCCGATCACGATCGGGCCTGCCCCGATGATCGCGATAGTCTTGATGTCGGTGCGTTTGGGCATTGATTGTTTGAAAGCGGGTCCGTGTGAACATGGAAAATCGGCCGGCCCCGAAAAGGAACAACCGGACCCGCGCTATTCGCGATGTCTAAAGGAGTCTTATAGCCGTCGCGCGCCTGCGGCGGCAAGGGGCGGCCCGGCAATGCTTTCGGCGTTTCTGCATTTGCCGTTATGGCGCCGGCCAATCTGGTGGCCTAAGGAGCGGGTTGTCTGTTGCCTATTATCAGGTTGATCTCGCCGACTGGTACCTGGGGGTTGACCAAAAGTTCGGCGCGCGCGGTGATTCCAAGCTGCTGAAGAACGCTGATTAGCGTTTCAACCGATGGCATGATTCGGCCGGCATCTGCTTCGCCTTCGTTCATCGCCACCATTACGCCAACCGGCGTAGGGCTAATGAATTGATGCTCAACTCGCTCGTGAGTCCCCTGATCCCAGCCGGCGGAAGCAAAAACGGTCTGAAAATCGCGAGCGAATATGTCGCCCTCGTCGTCGCCGATGATCGCAGTCGTGGTGATTTTTTGCCCTTTGAAGGCAGAAAGTGCCTTTACCAGAGTTTGCTGTTGATCGGACGATAGATGACGCGGGGCTTGTGGGGCCTCCAAAGAGGCGATTTTGCGTTCGAGTTGCATGTCGGTTTGGAAGAGTTGCTGCTGCAGTTCTGCTTCTTTGGTCTTGTGTCGCGCTTCAGAGTCGGCCACTTCCTTGCGCAACCGCTCGGTATTGGCCAATTCGGCGGTTGCGGTCAGGACATCCTTTCTGGCGCCGTATGTAAAGGCCAGTCCCTGACTCAACAGAAGCAGTGCCAGGACAATGATCCCGGTGATTTCCAGCCACGCATGAATGCGTGCGACCGATTCCAGCGAACTCCAACCAGGGAACGACGCCACGTTCTGACTTTCTAAATCGCTTGTCGCAGATCCAGCATATCGCCGGTAAAATTGGCGTGATTGAATGGTTGGCGCAAGAGTTTATGACAAATTATTCCCCGCACTGAGCCGGGGCATATCATTTGTTGCAAACGTGATTGAAAACTCCGAGGGGAAAGGGACGATGCATGGCTGATTCCGATCAACGTTTCGCAGCTATCGTTGCTGCGCTTACGGAGCAGCCGGATGTCGAGCAGTCGACTAAA
>PLTD01000250.1 GCA_003165335.1 Rhodospirillales bacterium
ATAATTAATCAACAGTCCCTAAGCTGCGATCCGGCGGATCATTGCCGGGGCTAGAAATTCCATCAACTTTCTGGTGCGAGAATCCGGCGGGACATCGTCGCGGACTAGCAGCCACAGTTCCATCGAGAGCTCGGGTTCGATATCGCGGATGCGCACTAGACTGGGCTCGCGGTCGGCGACGAAGCACCACATATGGCCGATCCCCAGTCCATGGAGGACTGCCTCCTTGAAAGCGTCCCAACTGTTCACTTCGGCGCTGATCTTCGCGGCGTCGGGTAAGTTGGCGCGCAGCCAGCGTGCGGAGGCAGAATTGGCAGCCTCTTTGCCCCAGCCGATCCAGTCATGGTCCTTGAACTCGTGTGCGGCGGGCAAGGCTTCGAGATAGCGGCGGGCGGCATAGAGCGCCTGGGGCAGGGCGCCGATCTTAACGCCACGCAAATTCTCAGGTCGATAGGGGGCGAGGCAGATGCCGAGGTCGGCCTTGCGCTGAAGGACATTGATCACGGCGTCACGAGCAGTCAGCAGATCCAGCTTAATATCGGGGTTCAATTTGCGGAAGGCGAGCAGTTCGGCCATGAATTCCGTGCCGATCTCTCCCGACACCGCGATCCGCACGGTCCCCGCCAAGCGTTCGTTCGGTGTCGCCAGTCGCGCATTTAGCCGCTCGATTTCACTCTCGATCTGTTCTGCGCACTCCAGCACGGCGCGCCCAGCCGCCGTCGGGCGGTATCCCGAGGGCGCTTGTTCGAACAACGAGACACTGAGTTCCATTTCCAACGCGGCGATTCGCCGACCGATTGTCGTCCGGTTGACCTTTAAGCGCGTTGCAGCATGGGTGTAATTGCCGGCGCGCACAGCACCAATGAAGAACTTTAGATCATTCCAATCCAGCATCCGTGCAAATTTGCACAGATGCTGTGCGAACAAAAACATTTTTTTCCGCGGTTAGACGCATTACATAAACGCTTGTCCTGTCACGCTTGACCGGGATTGCCGGGTTTGGGGAGGTTTTTATGGCGACGACTGCTGATTATGGGATCGGGGAATTCACCTTTCCGCGCGGCTGGTTCATGGTTGCGGAAGCGAGCGAGTTGGATAACGGTCCGATCGGCGTGCGGTTTTTTGCGAATGATTTCGTGATCTATCGCGGCGAAAGCGGAAAGATCGTCATGCTCGACGCCTATTGTCCGCACATGGGTACGCATCTGTGCAAGAACACGACATCCTATATCGTTCGCGACGGCACGCAGATTCACGGCGATTCGATTCGTTGCCCCTATCATGGTTGGAGTTTCGGCGCTGACGGCAAGTGCGATGACATTCCCTATGCAAAGCGCATCCCCGAAGCGGCGAAAGTGAAATCTTATATGGCTGTCGAACGGGCCGGCGCGATCTTCATGTGGCACGATGAAGAGGGGCTGGAGCCCGACTTCAAGCTGCCCGACATGTCGGAATGGGACAATCCCTCCTATGTCCGCTGGAAATTCGACCATATGGGGGTTCTAGCAATTCATGGGCAGGAAGTGCTCGACAATATGACCGACTATGGTCATTTCGTTCCGGTCCACGGCTCGACGGACTGCACCTATTTTGAGAATGAGTTCCGCGGTCCCGTTTCGGTTCAGCGTTTCGGCGCCGGTCACCGGACTCTAGTCACGGACGGCAATATCCTCGAGACCGACACCTGGTACACCGGCCCCGGTATTCTGCTGTCGCGAATGAAAGGTAAGCATCCTTCCTTGATGATCATCGCCAATACGCCAATCGAAGACGGCGTCACCAAAGTGTGGCATGCGCTGATGGTCCATTCCGGCAAGGATGTCGCGACCGAGGAAGACGTGCCGATGGGCCGTGCCTATCAGGAGGCTAGCCGCCAGGCTTTCGCTCAGGATTTTGAAATCTGGACCTATAAAAAGCCGGCCTTGCAGATTCTGCAGATCCCTGAAGACGGGCCCTTCAACAAAGGCCGGATCTGGTATTCGCAGTTCTTTAATCCGCGCGCCAAAGCAGCGGCGATCCAGGCCCGAATCGACGGCATCGCCCCCACCAAGAACCAGGGCGCCTCGCCGGAACAAGAACAGCGGCCGTTCGACAGTCTGGCGGCCTGATCCAAACTTTGTACTGCGCGGCGCTCAGACGTCGAGTTTGAGCCCGCGCAGCCTCAAAGCATTTCCGATCACCGAGACGGAACTGAGCGACATTGCCAGCGCCGCCACCATGGGGCTGAGCAACAGCCCGAATGCCGGGTAGAGTACGCCCGCGGCCACGGGTATGCCGATGGCGTTATAGGCGAATGCGAAAACCAAATTCTGCCGGATGTTGCGCATGGTCATCCGGCTCAAGGCGCGCGCCCGGGCAATTCCTGCCAAGTCGCCTTTGACTAGCGTAATACCGGCGCTTTGAATTGCGACTTCGGTTCCGGTTCCCATCGCGATCCCGACATCAGCCTCCGCCAGAGCCGGGGCGTCGTTCACCCCATCGCCAGCCATGGCGACGATGCGCCCCTCAGCTTTGAGCTGATGCACGATTCGGTGCTTGTCCTGCGGCAGCACATCGCCCCTGACGTCGTCGATGCCGAGCGTCTTGCCGACGGCGGCAGCCGTGGTCTGATTGTCGCCGCTCAACATGACGAGGCGCACGCCATCGGCGCGTAGCCTGTCCAGCGCGGCTTTCGTGGTCGCCTTGATCGGGTCGGCGACGGCGATAGCCGCGCCCGCCTTGCCGTCAAGGCTCAAGAACAGCACTGTCGCGCCCTCGGCGCGAAGCTGGTCGGCCTTGGCCGTCAGCATCGCGATGTCGACGCCCATCTCGGCCATCAGCGCGGCGTTTCCCAACGCCACTGAGCGTCCCGCGATCTTGCCATCGACGCCCTTGCCGGTGAGCGCTCGAAAATCACCCGGTTCTTGGAGGTTTGCGCCCCGTTCCCGCGCCGCCGCGACGATAGCTGCGGCCAGCGGATGTTCGCTGGACTGCTCAAGGCTGGCGCCGAGCGCCAGGACATCCGTTTCCTTTAGATTGTTCGCAGTAACGATCGCGGTGATCTTGGGCTTGCCCTCAGTCAATGTGCCGGTCTTGTCGACGACTAGCGTATCGACCTTCTCCATGCGCTCCAGCGCTTCAGCCGATTTGATCAAAACGCCGGCATGGGCGCCCTTGCCGATGCCGACCCCGATGCTCATCGGCGTGGCCAGGCCCAGCGCGCAGGGACAGGCGATGATGACGACGGAGACAGCCGCAATCAGGGCGTAACTCAGGGCGGGGGCGGGACCCAAGAGCGCCCAGGCAGCGAATGCCAGCAGCGCGACGGCGAGCACAACCGGAACGAAATATCCCGATACGGTGTCGGCCACCCGCTGAATCGCCGCGCGGCTGCGCTGCGCCTTGGCCACCATATCGACGATCTGCGCCAGCATCGTATCAGTCCCGACCTTGTCGGCCCGCATGACCAGCGTGCTCCCCGCGCCGTTGACCGTTCCGCCGATGAGCTGGTCCCCGCTGTGCTTCTCCACCGGCATGGATTCGCCCGTGACCATGGATTCATCGACCGAGCCGCTGCCCTCCAGGACAGTCCCATCCACCGGCACGCCATCGCCCGGCCGCACGCGCAGCCGGTCGCCAAGCTGGACCTGTTCTAGCGGGATTTCCTCATCCGGGCCGTCGTCCTTGAGCCGGCGCGCCGTTTTCGGCGCGAGATTGAGCAGGGCGCGGATCGCCCCGCCGGTCTGCTCGCGCGCCCGCAACTCCAGAACCTGTCCCAGCAGCACAAGCACGGTGATGACCGCGGCGGCCTCGAAATAGACCGGGACCGCACCATCCATGTCGCGGAACCCTGCCGGAAACAGGCCCGGTAGGAAGATGGCGACGAGACTGTAGAGATAGGCAGTGCCTGTGCCGAGCGCGATCAGGCTGAACATGTTCAGGCTTCGGCGGACGACTGACGCCCAGCCGCGCTGGAAGAATGGCCAGCCGGCCCACAGCACGACCGGGGTCGAGAGGGCGAACTGAATCCAATGTGAGATATTCGTGGGCAGCAGGCCGTTCAGCCTCATCCCCAACACATGGCTTCCCATTTCCAGCAGAAACACCGGCAGGGCTAGCGCCAGCCCGATCCAGAACCGGCGGGACATGTCCTTCAGCTCGTGGTTCGGCGCTGCCTCGGCAGTTACTTTCAAGGGCTCCAGCGCCATGCCGCAGATCGGGCAACTGCCCGGCCCCGCCTGCCGAATTTGCGGGTGCATCGGGCAGGTATAGATCGCGCCTTTGACCGGCGCGGCCGGCGTGGGGGCGGGCTTCAGATATTTGTCGGGGTCGGCCGCGAACTTGGACCGGCAGCCGGGACCGCAGAAATGATAGCTGTGCCCGGCATGATCGTACCGGTGCTTCGATGACTCCGGATTGACCTTCATCCCGCAGACGGGGTCGGTCACGGTAGTTTCGGTGGCAAATCTATCCATGGTGCAGCCTAACATGGGTGTGCCCGATTGATTTTGCGAAAGGTCAACCGCGTGGGCAGGCGTCTTGCTTATCGGTCACACGATCTACACTATGCATATATGCATAAGAGGAGAGGCGAGTGCAGAAGAGAATGACGATTTCGATCGACGAGGCCGTCTATGACGGTCTGGTCCGGGTTGTCGGTCGTCGCAAGATGAGTCGGTTTATCGAAGATTTGGCGCGTCCGCATGTGACGTCGGACGAACTCGGGGAAGGCTATCGCGCGATGGCGGCGGACCATGACCGCGAGCGCGACGCGCTGGAATGGATCGAGGCCCTGATCGGCGACGGCATCAGTGCGCCGCGGTGAAGTTTGGTGGGTCGATTTCGACCCGGCGGTCGGTGGAGACATTCGAAAAACAAGGCCCGCGATCATCGTCAGCAACGATGCGGCGAACGCGGCGCTGAACCGGGTCCAGGTCGTACCGCTCACCAGCAATGCCGGTCGCGTCTATCCTAGCGAAGCCGTCGTCACCCTAGGCGGCCAGAAAAGCAAGGCGATGGTCGACCAGTTGACCACCCTGTCGAAGGCGCGAATCAAGAACTTGGTCGGAATCCTCGCGCGTGCGGACCTACTGGCAGTCGATCGGGTGATCAAAATCCAGCTGGGTTTGCCGCTGTAGATATGTCCCGCCTTTCGGCCGCCTTTTCGACGAGCCATTCGAAGATCGTTGGCCTGCTTGTACCTCAAACTTCCCGATTAGCTCCAAAGCGCCGCCCGCACTTCATCATCTTCGGTCATCTCGGCCGCGTTACGCACAGCATAATATTCGACTTCCCCTCGGATATGGCCACGCTTCGTGGCCAAGCGAATGGGTTTCCAGAAGCGCAGTCTGATTGCGGAAAGTGTGGGCAGGTTATTTCGCGCAAAGTCGGCGTCTGCTGTCTGAACCTCCGATGGCGCGAGACGATCAGTCATCTCCACTATATCGGCGACAGAGGGAAGGTGTTTTGCGACGAAATGCGCCAGCCACGCTTTCAACAACTCTTATTCGTCAGCGGAAATCGAGATCGCAGTATTTTCCGTTCCCCTAGTCCGGCAACGGCTCCGTCGCATCGCCGCTCGTCGGATATTCCAGAAATTCGACCAGAAGCGGGTCGCCGGGACGCTCCATATAGGCGTAGGCGATATCGGGACGCAGGCGGTCATACCAGACCGTCTCATATCCGGCGGCATTCAGCTTTTTGACCCATTCGTCGCAATCGGCGACACGGAACTGCACATGATGCATGCCCTCACGGCCGCTCTCCAGGAAATCGCGGTGGGGCGTATCACCGGCAACCCATTGGATGAGTTCGATCTCGACATCGCCGGAATGGCCGAAAGCGATGGCCAGTTCATATGGGCTGCGCGGCTGGCCCTTGTATGAGGCCTGCTGGACCGCGAATTCCGGTGGTGCCTTCTTGAAGGGGCCGAAAAGTGGCTCGTAGAAGGCGATGGACTGGTCCAAGTCGCGCACGGCAAAGCCGATCTGTGCGATTTGTGGCAGGCCCAACTCACCGAAAAGCTTGCGATCCGGAACAGGTGTTGGCATCAGTTATCTCCCTATCGAGCACTAAGATCAGACAGTTTGACCACTCTGCATTTCGGGATCGGGTGGGTCTTGGCGTCGACCCAGCGAAGCAGGATCGTGCCGCTAGTATGACCGGCGGTGTCCAAGAAATTTCCGACCCCGAGATCCTTCGCCGCTATCACGATCTTGACCGATCCGTCTGCATTGTACTTGGCATTGCCCTTCTGCACATGGACCGGCAGATAGCGGTAATCGAGCGATTCCCACCAGTAATTGTCCAGCTGGATGTTCCAGAATGCACATTCCGGCACTTGGCTTTCGATGACCAGCGCCTCGTCGGGTTTCAGCGCCCAATACATATGCAGGTAGAAGATCTTGGGGTCACCGCCGATAAGATACCAATGTTCTTGGTCTGCGGTGATCCAGTCATTGGGCTTGCGTTGGAAATCCTGCGACAGGACTGCGAAGGCGCGGGCGGTCCCGGTGACGAAATCAATGGTATCGGCAAGGCCCTTGTCCAACTGCGACGCGGTCAGCGGTTTGGGCTCTTTGGGGCCGTTTATCTGCTCGATCGTGACTGTGGCAGGAATTTCCTTCGACCGGTCTAGAAAGGTCTGGCGACCAAGCAGCATCGAGGAATCAGGTGCAAGCGGCAGCCAATTTTTGCCCTGCTTTTTCTGACTCAAGATGATTTCGAATGTGCCGTCCGGCTCGACGATCAACGAGTGGCTGTCCAACTCTCCGGTCGAAGACATGGTGCCATCAGTTGTATAGCGGTTGGCTTTGGTGCCCCAGCTGAAATAGGGAACCGTGCCGCGCGTGCCTTTCAGCCGGTATTCCTTGGAACCGTCGATGGTTGCATTGTGGTAAATGTTGTCGGGATTGTCCGCACCGATCTTTGCTGTCGTATGGGACAGGGAATAGATGCCTGGGAAATCGGTGTCGGCATATTCCAGCTTGCTCTCAAGTCCCATACGCAACAAGCGGGTCAGATAGCGCCAGCCCTCGGCCCGGTCCAACTCGGTCGACGGCGCTTCGGGGCGCAAAATCTGCTTTCCGGCTTCCTTCAGACCGTCGCAGAAATCTTCCCACGCCTTGCCGCTTATGACACGCGACGCATGATCGGAACCGGTCATAATATATCCTCTAATGGGTTTCAGTTGTTGTCGTTATACGGGATGATAGTCTGCAATTACAGAATAAAGCTGTTCCTGTACGACGCGAAATCCTGCTCCAGAACCTCGGGCGTCAGGCCGAATTGTTCCAGCGTATAGTGATGGGCAGCGCGCTTCTCGCGGGCATTTTCGCCGAGCCATTCCTTCATCGCTTCTTCGACCTTGTCGGTGACCTCGATGCCGAGGCGGGCGAGCACGGGCCGGGCCTGTTCCAGCGGGTCCTTCAGAAGGTCTTCATATTTGATGTCGATGAAGCGGTGGGGGCCGATTCGGTTGCGCGCGGCCTCATAGCGGTCGAGAAATCCCGCCCAGCGCTTTTCGGTGAAGCGGCCGAACTCGATGTCGTCCACATTGTCCGAGTTCATGTGGATCAGCGAGTTCACCATGCTGCAATAAGAAGGAACGGTCTGGATCGGATCGCGGTGGGTCGTGATGACGACGGTTTCGGGGAAGACTTTGAATAATGTGTCCAAGGTCGCCAGATGCCCCGGTGTCTTCAGGACCCAGCGTTTGCCCTGGCGGCCGACATCCTGCCACTGGAAAAATTTCAGGATCGTCTTCAGATCCTCATAGGCCTTGGTATGATCGAATGTGCCCAGCCATTCGCAATAGCTGGGCACATACATCGCTGATTCCGGCATGGTGCCTACGAAAAACTGATCCAAGATAATGATCTCTTCGTCGGGTTCGTCGATCGCGAACGGATGAATCGACATCATGCCTGCGGCGACATAGCCCTCCATCACTTTGGTGGCGAGTGTCCTGCGCTCGACCGGGTTGCCGCGCTCCTCCCCGGCGAAGGGGGCGTAGAACTGGGTCTCGAACCATTTGATGCTGTTGATGCCGGGGGCACTGGAGAGCATGCGGTGGAACATGGTGCTGCCGGTGCGTGGCAAGCCGACAATAGTGCCGGCGACGATCACCTTTTCATCGTGAATTTCGGGATGGCGTTTCAGAGCATCCTGCAGGCGGAGGCGACTGACCAGGCCGTGGACGATTCGGCCGCCCTGGTTGGCGACGCCTGCGGGGCTGAGTTTGGCTTCCTTGTGGATCGAATCCAGCAGCTTGCGCATCGGCTCCAGGAACCATGTGTCGCCGAAATCGCTGAGGCCGGCCTGGCGTTTCGCCTCGTTCAGCAGCGTCTCTTCGGTCAATTCCAAGATGGATGTACTGTCGCTCATCGCTTAAACTCTCCCCCATCGGCCGTCCTTGAACTGTGTCGTCGCAATGCTGCGAGACGGACCATAAGGTTTCGGTCACTCTTGGATACCGGCCGGGGCCGCACATAACCATCCAAGAGGCACCGGATCAAGTAGTTGCGGTGGGCTACGGCGGGTCAGATTGGATCAGGGTGCTAAGAATCTGGCTGAGGTAAGATTGCCATCGCATCATCGTTACGCCCGACGCACAGTAGCTTGCCCGACTTCACTCTGGGTTCGCGCTATCCGGTAGCTGCGGCTTCGATGGCGTTTTTGAAGAGGTAGCAATAGCTGTCGCGCGGGAGATCCTGCTGCGCGATCTGCTGGTTCACCTGATCGGGCGTGGGGCCGTATTTGGCTGCCAGCGGCTTTAACGCCTCAAGATCGAACTTGTAGAGTTTGGCGGCATTGAGGCCCAGAATCTTACGCTGGCGCAACTCGGGCATATCGTGGAAGGTCAGGCGCAGAGATTCCAAATTATAGGGGAAGGTGCCCTCATAATGAGGATAGTCGTTTCCCCACAGGACATTGTCCTCGCCGACGGCATCGATTTCGTCCAATTCGACCTTGCTGGGAAAGCTTGCGCCATAAAAGCAGTTTCGCTTGGCATATTCGCTTGGCGGTTCTTTAAGCACCCATTCGCCCCGGTAGGTGATTTCGCCGGCGCCACCCTGATTGATGTTGCGATGTATGGCATCGAGTTGCTTAAGCAGGGGAGCAGCCCAGGAGCAACCGGACTCTGTGACGATATATTCCAGCCCGGGATACCGCTCGAACACACCACTCAGCAGCAAATGGCGATAACCGGTCTGAGCATAGAGCGTGACCTCCGACATCCAGATGGCCTGGCCGACCAGACTGTCGCCATGGTCCGGAATACCGGCGCCAGTATGGTGGTTCATCACAAGTTCGTGGTCCTGTATCGCAGCAAAGACGCGGTTCCAGGCCGGATCATAGAGTGGCTTTAGCCAAGTTGCGTCCGGCGCAATAAGCGGCAGGAGTACGCCCCCGCGCAGCCCTGCCTTTGCAATGAACGCGATCTCCTCGACTGCGGCATCGAGGTCATTTGGCAGGATCACGCCAATTCCTGCCCGCCGTATGGGATCTTCCGCACAGAAATCTGCCAGCCATCGGTTGTGAGCCCGGATGCCGGCCCAATAGAGCTCATAATCTTCGGGCCGAACGGCCGAAGGCGGCATCACCAGCGGCTTGCGCCAGAAGGGCGGAACCGTGTTTGGGAAGATCACCTCGCCGACCACGCCTTGGCTGTTCTGGTCTTTGGAACGTTGCTCAAAGTCCCAGTTGCGCAGCTTCCTGGCGCCGTAATGCTTCTGTTCCGGATTTTCATAGCCGCCACGCCACTCATCGAACAGCGGGCGATATTTCGGGTCGAGGTACTCGCGATATTGCGCGTGGCTACCGCCGGCGTGAGTGTCAGCGGTAATTAGGACATAGGGTTCTTGTGTCATTTATCGGATCCGAATTCCTCCCCTGTCCGGGAAATTTGAACTTAGAAACCGCGGATGAACGCCGTCACGGCCGCCACATCCTCGGCGCTGAGCGGCGATGGGTAGAGCTTCGGCATTACCTTGCGCGGGAACTTGATCTGTTCGGCGATGGCGGCTTCGTTCAGCCGCCGGCCGATGCCGGTGAGCTTGGGGCCGTTGGCGCCTTGCCCGTTTGCGCCGTGGCAGGTCGTGCAGTTCACTTTGTAAATGGCGGCCCCCTCATGGGCGATTCCCTGGTCCAGCCCGGCTACTTTCAGATCGTGCGACGGGCCGGCATTCAGCGCTAATATTACGATTGTGGGCGTGCCTGTGGCCGAGGCGAAAGTGATCTTGGAGACATTGCCGGCGGTCGCCGCGACATATTGCTTGCCCGCGATGCGGTATGTCACCACTCCGCCCGCGACCGAGCCCCCCAGCGGCAATTGAAGTAGGCTCTTGCCGGTCTCGCTGTCGAGCGCGATGAGGTTGCCGCCGACATCGCCGGTCAGAACCAGCCCGCTTGCGGTGGGTGTCACGCCCGCCACCATCGGCGTCGGCGAATGGTAGCGCCATTTGACCGCGCCGGTCTTCGGGTCGACCGCCGTCACCCAGCCGGTCGCCGAGGCCTCCTGTTCGAAATGGCCGCCGGTCGAGGCCATCACGTCGTTCTCACCCTGGCGTGGCTTAAATATCGCGCACCAATCGACCGCGCCGACGAAAAGCCGGTTGCGGCCGGGATCGAAGGCGGGACCGTTCCATTCGACCCCGCCCATCACGCCGGGGCAGACCGACACGCCCTCGGGCGTGATCGGCGCGTCGACATTCTTCAGTGTCGTAACTGCCGTCTTGAAGACCTGTTTATGGGTGGCGTGGTCGATGCCATAGAGATTGCCGTCCTTGCTGCCCCCGGCGACCATGTCGACACCGTCCTTGGTTTTATAAATTATCGGCGCCGCCCCCATGTCCCAATCGTGGTAATCGGCGGCGATCATCTGATGCCACCATTTCAGCTTGCCGGTCTTGGCGTCGACGGCTACGACGGAATCGGTGAACAGATTGTCGCCGGGCCTGATGAGGTTATTCAGCATCGGCGCGGGATTGCCGACCGGGAACAGCAGCTCGCCGGTCGCCTCGTCTAGCGAGTAGGACGACCAAGTCGCGCCGCCGCCGATGAGCGCCGCCTCGCGGGATTTCCAGGTCTCGGCTCCGAACTCGTCGCCCATCGGAATGGTGTCGAATTGCCAGACGGTTTTGCCGGTGGCGGCGTCCAGCGCCAGCACCCGCCCGCGGTTGCCCATATCGCCGACCGCCATACCGATAAAGACCAGGCCGTTCCAAGCGATCGGCGCGGCGGAGATCGCTTCCCCTTTTGTCGGGTCGCCGAGCTTTACCTTCCAGAGTTGCGCGCCGGTCTTGGCGTCCAGCGCCAGAAAGCGTCCGTCGCCGGTACCGCGAAAAATGCGCCCGTCCAGGTAAGCCGCACCGCGATTGACAGCCCAGGCCTCCTTTTCTTCCGGCACATAGACCGACCGCCAGCGCACCGCGCAGTCGGTGGCGTCGAGCGCGACAGTCGTATGCGTTGTGGTGATGAACATAGTTCGGTCGATGACAATTGGGCCTGTTTCGAACGGCCCATCATCGCCAAGCCGGATCGAGCAGGACTTTGCGAGCTTGGAGACATTGATTGGCGTGACTTCGGAAAGTGGCGAAAAGCGCTGCCCGGCATAATCATTGTTGTAACGGGGCCATTGCACATCGGGCGCGGTCGCCGCCGCGGCGCCTCCGGCGGTGTACAGCGAGATCAGTGCGGCGATCAGAAGCGGGCGATGCATGGAGAATTTCCCAAGGCGGATTACTGTGTCTGTTGGAAATGTCATAGCAACCTGCTCCCGGCCTGTCTCGGGTGTTGGACGGGTGGGCGGCTGGCGTGGGAAACACTTTTAGGTTATTGGCTGTCGCGCGTTTTTTGGGCAGCGCCATGTTCGACCAGATGCGCAATTTTATGACGAACTCAAAGCGGAGTGACGCTTATGGCAACCCCCGACCAGCTCGAAACCTTTAGCGACGAGCTTTATCAGGCTCTGCGCGCGCGCCGGACCATCGTTCCGCTGAGCACGCGCGTGCCGGAGCTGACCATCGACAACGCCTATCAGATTTCGCTGGGATTTCTGGAAAAGCGTCTCGCTGACGGCGAGAAGGTGGTTGGCAAGAAGATCGGCGTTACCAGCAAGCCGGTGCAGGATATGTTGAATGTCCGCCAGCCCGATTTCGGCTTTCTGACCGACACCATGGAAATTCCCGACGGCGGCACGGCGGTGATCGCCGAGGGGCTGATTCAGCCAAGGGCCGAGGCGGAAATCGCCTTTATGTTGAAGAAAGACCTGAAGGGGCCGGGCGTCAGCATGCAGGATGTGCTGGATGCGACCGATTACATCATGCCCTGTTTTGAGATCGTCGATTCGCGCATCGCCGATTGGAAGATCAAGATCGCCGATACTGTGGCTGACAACGCATCCTGCGGTGTGTTTGTGTTGGGCAAGGCGCGGGCCAACCCGAATGATTTCGACCTGGCCGCATTGAAGGTTACGGTCAAGAAGAATGGCCAGTTCCTGAGCGAAGGGCTGGGCGCGGCTGTGCAGGGGTCGCCGCTGGCAGCGGTGGCCTGGCTTGCCAATACGCTGGGCCCATATGGCGTTACGCTGTCGGCCGGGGATATAGTTCTCTCAGGCTCGCTGGTGCCGTTGGAACCGGCGCGGGCGGGCGATATATTCGAAATGGAGCTGTCGGGTGTCGGCGCCACCTCGATACGATTTGCTTGAGCAACGACTTATAAGGGCGCCGGAGAAAATCATATGACGAAGAAGATCAAAGTCGCGATCATCGGGTCGGGCAATATCGGCACCGACCTGATGATGAAGCTGGTCAATAAGGGCAAGCTATTGGAGCTTGTCGCGGTGGTGGGCATCGATCCGGAGTCCGAAGGGCTGGCCAAGGCGCGGGCGCTTGGGCTGGAGTCGATCGACAAGGGTATCGACGGGCTGGTCGCCTCGAAACATTACCCGGATATCGGCATCGTCTTCGATGCCACCTCGGCCTATGCGCATAAGCATCACAACGACATTCTTCAGCGCGACGGCAAACGGGTCATCGACCTCACTCCTGCGGCGATCGGGCCACTGACCATTCCGCCGGTGAACGGGCGGGACAATCTTGATGCGCAGAACGTCAATATGGTGACTTGCGGCGGGCAGGCGACCATCCCGATGGTTGCCGCGGTCTCTCGTGTCGCCCGCGTCCCCTATGCCGAGATCGTGGCATCGGTGTCCTCACGCTCTGCCGGTCCGGGCACACGCGCCAATATCGACGAATTCACCCGTACCACGGCGCGAGGCGTCGAGGTGGTGGGCGGCGCGCTGCGCGGCAAGGCGATCATCATCCTGAACCCGGCCGAGCCGCCGATGATGATGCGCGACACGATCTTTACTCTGTCCGACGATGTCGAGTACTCGGTAATCGAGGATTCGGTGAAGCGGATGGTGGCTGATGTTCAGACCTATGTTCCGGGCTATCGCCTGAAGCAGGAAGTGCAGTTCGAACGCTTCGGCTCCAACCGGCCGGTGCATATTCCGGGATACGGCGACTTTACTGGGGTTAAGACCTCGATCTTCCTCGAGGTCGAAGGGGCGGGCGACTACCTGCCGCCCTATGCCGGCAATCTCGACATCATGACGGCGGCCGCGCACGGCACGGCAGAGCTGATCGCCGCCCGCCTGCTGGGAGCCCACTGATGAACTACGATCCCACCGAAACCAAAATCTATATCCAGGACGTGACGCTGCGCGACGGTATGCACGCCATCCGCCACATGTACGGCATCGACCATGTGCGGGCGATCGCCAAGGCATTGGACGACGCCGGCGTCGACGCCATCGAGGTGGCGCACGGCGACGGGCTGAACGGCGCCAGCTTCAACTACGGCTTCGGCGCCCATACCGATTGGGAGTGGCTCGAGGCGGTTGCCGATGTTTGTAAGAAGTCGGTGCTGACCACCTTGCTGCTGCCCGGCATCGGCACGGTTGAGGAACTGAAGCGCGCCTATGCGATCGGCGTGCGCTCGGTGCGCATCGCCACCCATTGCACTGAGGCCGACGTCTCGCGCCAGCACATCATGGCGGCGCGCGACCTGGGCATGGATGTTTCGGGCTTCCTGATGATGTCCCACATGGTCGGGCCGGAAAAGCTGGCCGAGCAGGCGCTGTTGATGGAATCCTACGGTGTTCATTGCGTCTATGTTGTCGATTCCGGCGGCGCGCTGGACATGGACGGAGTGGTCGAGCGGCTCCAGGCCTATGACCGGGTGCTGAAGCCTGAGACCGCGCGCGGCATCCATGCCCACCACAACCTGTCGTTGGGCGTCGCCAACTCAATCGTGGCCGTGCAGAGCGGGGCGTTGCGCGTCGACGCGTCGCTGGCCGGTATGGGCGCCGGCGCAGGCAACGCGCCGCTTGAGGTGTTCGTCGCGGCGGCGGAGCGCAAGGGCTGGAAGACCGGCTGCGACGTGTTCGCCCTGATGGACGCAGCCGAGGACCTGGTGCGCCCGCTGCAGGACCGGCCGGTGCGGGTCGACCGCGAGACTCTGTCGCTGGGCTATGCCGGCGTCTATTCCAGCTTCCTGCGGCATGCCGAGACCGCTGCCAAGAACTATGGCCTCGACACCCGCGAGATCCTGGTCGAACTGGGCCGTCGCCGCATGATAGGCGGTCAGGAAGATATGATCGTCGACGTGGCGCTCGATATCCTCAAGCAGAAGGGCTTGGCCGCGCCGAGCGAGGTTTAAGCCCTAAGCCTCAGGTCCGGGGGTGATCCCCCGGGCCGGCGTAGGGCGGCTCGACATCGGTGACGCCCGTAATCTGCCAGGACTGGCCGCCGCGGCGCACCTGATAGATATAGCGCCCCTTTTCCAGAACTGAGCCGTCCGCCTTAAAGCGGACGATGTCGGTCATCAGCAGGGCGTGATTGTCCGACAGCGGCCAGATCTGCACCACCTGAAAGTCGGACTTGACCCAGCCGCGCGCCTTCATGCCCGCCAGCGCCCCATCGAACTGATGGCGCACCGCCTCGTCGGTCGGGGCGGTCATGACATCGTGGGCGCCGATGGTCATCACGTAGGGCGAGGCGACATAGCGGACAACGGTCGCAATATCCTCGTGATTGAAGGCCCCGGCATAGGCGGAATAGGCGGTCTCGACCTCGTGGACGATCGATGCAGTGTCGGCCATGTCTTTCTCCCCCTTAAATCCCAAAGGCTTTCTTGAGTTCGCCTGCGGCGAATGCGTGGGCGTCGTCGGCCTGGTCGATGGCGCCGTTCATGCTGAAGAAGCCGTGGAAAACCCCGTCATAGCGGATCAGCTTGGTCGGCACTCCGGCCTCCTGGAGCCGCTTGGCATAGGCCTCGCCCTCGTCGCGCAGCGGGTCGAATTCCGCCGTAATGACGGTGGCCGGCGGCAGCTTCGACAGGTCCTTGGCATAGAGCGGCGACAGCAGCGGGTCCTCGACCGAATGGCCCTTGGGCACATACTGGTCGCCGAACCACATCATCATGCCCTTGGTCAGGAAATAGCCCTCGCCGTTGACGACGTATGACTCGGAACGGAATCCCATGTCGGTCACCGGATAGGTCAGCAGCTGATGACAGATCGCCGGGCCGCCTCGGTCGCGGGCGACGATGGCGACCACTGCGGCCAGGTTGCCGCCGGCGCTGTCTCCGGCAACCGCGATGCGGGCCGGGTCGATCTTCAGGGCTCTGGCGTTCTCGGCAACCCAATCGGTCGCGGCATAGCAATCGACGACCGCGGCCGGATAGACATGTTCGGGCGCCAACCGGTAATCGACCGAGACGACGGTGCAGCCGATGGCGTGGCTGAGGCGCCGGCAGGTGCCGTCATGCGATTCCAGATCGCCGATGACGAAACCGCCGCCGTGGAAATAGATGATCGCCGGCTGCTTGGCTTGGGTCGAGGCGCGATAGATTCGCACGGCAATCGGGCCGCCAGGGCCGGGAATGTCGCGGTTCGTGATTTCCGCGAGCGGCAGGTCGGGCGGCGGAAACCTGCCCGCGCCCATCATCGCCCGGAACGAGACTGCGTCCAGTTCCGACCAGGGGGGCAGGGGCATTTGAGCCATTTGATCGATCATGGCTTTTGCTTTTGGGTCGAGCGGCATCGGTGACGTTTCCTCTGTGATTGTCTGTCTTGGGCGCCTTCGCTCTCCGCATCGTGCCATTGCCGGTACAGTGGAAGGTCGACAGTCATGGTCCGTTCGGAGTATGCCGGAAATGGCTGGCCCATGACCAGCGTCTTTGAGGGGGGACGGTGACCGAATCGCGACAGAATGCACCGCTTACGCTGCCGGAATTCAGTGCGCTGGTGAAAACCGTCTATGCCGGGCCGCTGGAGGATCCGCCATGGGCGGCTTTCCTCGAGGCTCTGTGCGTGGCGATGGGCGCGATGGCGGTGACCCTTATTCTTGAGCCCCCGGCTTCGGAAGGCCCGGGCTATATACTGAACGCTGCCGGCCGGCTGAATTCGGGTTGGCGCAGCTATCGCGAACAGTTCTTCGCGTCGGACCCTTTCGTCAATCTGCCCGAGGGTCGGCCGGTGACGATTTCGGAATATCTTCCGCAGGAGGAATTCCAGGCCAGCGAGTTCAACCAGCTTTTCCTCAAGCCCACCGGCGTGCGCCATATTCTGGGCGCCGACCTGCGCACCGACGGCGATATGCTGGCCCGCCTCCGCATCAGCCGCGGCGAGAACACGGTCGATTTCGGGCCTGATCAGCGCGCGCTCTGCGGCCTGCTGATTCCGCATTTGCGCCAGTCGATCGAGATATTCGCCCGGCTGAGCCGGATCGCGTCTGAGCGCACGCTTTATTCCGGCACGCTGAACCAGATGGCGGTCGGCACGATCATCCTGGATGGGCGCGGCAAGATTCTGGACCGGGACCGGATCGCCGAGGCACTGCTGAAACAGGCGGACGGCGTGGCCTTGGTCGGGGGTATGCTAAGCCTCAACGACCGCACGGCCGCGGCACGGCTGACCGAAACCATCCGCAAGATCGTCGAGAGCGAAAAAAAAGGGGAACGCGCGCTGGTCGAGGCGATCCGCGTCGAACGGCCTTCGGGCAAGCGCGACTTCGGCCTCATCGTAAAGCCCGCGCCCCAGCCGCAATATCTCGATGATCAGCATGTTCCAGCTATCGTGGTCTTCATCTCCGACCCCGATCGCCATACTGCCATGGCACCGGCGGCGCTGGCCAAGCTGTTCGGCCTGACCCCCGCCGAGGCCGCCTTCGCGGTGCTGCTGGGCGACGGGCTGACTCTGGATGAGGCGGCGCACGAGCTGTCGATCGCGCGCAACACTGCGCGGGCGCATTTGCGCTCGATCTTCGCCAAGACCGGCGTGTCTCGCCAGACGATGCTGGTTCGCCTCATCGTTACCAGCCTGGCACAACTGGGATCGGACGAAGCCAGATAAATTTCGCCGATGGGGTGGGCAATCTCGTCCGTTTGCGCGATGGTGCGGCTAGGGACGACTTCTAATATCATGGGAAGCAACCGGTGCGCCTGGAGGGCGGCCGGGCAATTGAGGAAGATGATGATGCAAGGTTCTGAAGCCATCTCGGCGGAATTGATCAACGGCATGAAGCAGGCGATGCGCCGACTGGCCGCGTCTGTCGTTGTCGCGACCGCGCGCGATGGCGATACGCGCTATGCGATGGCGGCCTCGGCCTGCACTTCGCTGTCGATGGACCCGCCGTCGATTCTGATCTGCGTGAACAAGAGCGCATCGATCTATCCGATCCTCAATCACGGCAAGGATTTCTGCATCAATGTGCTGTCCGGCTCGCATGAGGCGATTTCGGCCGCCTGCAGCGGCGGCCAGAAGGGCGAGGGGCGCTTTGCCATCGGCGACTGGCGCGACGACCCGGACACCAACGTGCCCTATCTGCGCGATGCCCAGGCGAGCCTGGTCTGCTCCGTCGACGATATTCACCATTACGGCACGCACGGCATCTTCATCGGCAAGGTAAAGCGGGTGCATCTGCACGGCGATGTCTATCCGCTGGTCTATATCGACGGTCGCTATTCGTCGGTGATTGAGGCCGCAAAAGCTTCGGCTTAGAGCCAGGCCGCGCCTTCCCCTGTAATAGTGAAGGCTCCTGAGCGGCGCCGTAACGCGAACAAGCACCGGCATCGCCGTTCCTGCGGGAACCAGCGACCTGTTGGGCAAATTCTTAAATCTAAGGTTGTGCGTATCCCTTCGGCAGCTTCAGATTTCCTATTGACCGTGTTCAATTTATGTTCCTATTTCCCCGCCCTTCACCGATTTCCCGAACAGGAGATGACATGCGCCTTTTTCAGACGTTGAACGGCCTGCTGCTGACTTGCTGTCTCCTTCCCTCTGCCGCGGCGCTGGCCGCCGCAGCGCCCCCGAAACTCTCGGTTGTCGCTACCATCCCCGGCCCCGACGGCGGGTGGGACACGGCCTCGGTCGATGCCGTCGCCCGGCGCCTTTATGTCGCTCATGGCGACGCCGTCATGGCGGTCGATCTCGACAGCGGCAAGGTCACGCCCGCGCTGGTCGCGGGCAAGCGCCTACATGCCGTCGTGCCGCTGGCCGACGGCCGCGCGCTCAGCACGAATGGCGGCGACAATACCGCCACCCTGTTCGAGACCGCGACCGGCAAGGTCATCGCCGCCATCCCCACCGGCCTCAACCCCGATGTCGCGGTCTTCGACCCCTCCAGCGGACTGGTGCTGGTCATGGACGGCCGGGCCGACGGTGAAATCACCCTGATCGACCCAAAGACCGCCAGTTCGCCTGGCAAGATCGCCGTCGGCGGAAAGTTGGAATTCGCCGTCGCCGACGGCCACGGCACGGCCTACGTCAATGTCGAAGACAAGGGGGAGATTGCGGTCGTCGATATCGCCGGCCGCAAGGTGACGGCCCGCTATAAGCTACCCGATTGCGATGAACCCTCCGGCCTGGCGCTCAATCCCGCCGGCGGCCTGCTGGTCGCGGCCTGCCAGAACAAAAAGGCGCTGGCGGTCCAGGCCAAGGACGGCACGGTGGCTGCGACCCTCACTATCGGGGAACGGCCCGACGGCGCGATATTCGACACCAAGCGCAATCTGTTCTTCATCCCCTGCGGCGAGGGCAATATCGCGGTCATCGACGCGTCGTCCGCCACCCCTGCGGTGATCGCCACCATCCCCACTGCCAATGGCGCCCGCACGGCCGCCCTGGACCCCAAGACCGGCAAAATCTACCTCCCGACCGCCGACTTCGCAGCACCCGCCGAGGGCGAAAAGAAGTATACGGTCGTCCCGGGCACCTTCCGCATCCTGGTTGTGGGCGAGAAATAGGCTGGGCAGGTGCGCAGCGGAGCCGACAGACACGAAACCTAAGGTTTCGCTGCGCCCTACGCATGCCGCCCGATCGAAGTTAGGGTATCGGCGACATTGGCCCGCATCACGGTGATCCCCTGACCGATCTCGCCACCCAATCGAACGCTGTCGAACCACCGCGCCGCCGTTCAGCGCTGAACGTGCTGTGGCGCGTAATCCGCAATCCTATCGACGCATTGCCGCATGGGGTCTTTACCGCGCCCCTGGTGCATGTTGAGGCTCTGGGACGGCAGCGGTTTTACATTCTGGAACCTTCCCTGATCCAGGAAGCTCTGGTCGGCAATGCCGATGCGTTGACAAAGGGGCCTGAGTTGCGCCGCACGCTTGGCGCGGTTCTGGGCGACGGGCTTTTGACCGCAGACGGCGCCCATTGGCGCTGGCAACGCCAATCCGCCGCGCCCATCTTTCGGCACGAACGCCTCCTGGGCTTTCTGCCCGCCATGCTGGCTGCCGCCGCCGAAACCCGCGACCGCTGGCTGACCAAGCCCGACGGGTCTGTGATCGATATTGGTCATGAGATGATGCACACGACCTTCGACATCATCGTCGAGACGATGCTGTCTGGCCGGGCCAATATCGACGCGGCGCGGGCCGAGCGCGCGATAACCGATTTTCTGGAATCCACCGGCTGGGTCTTCGCGCTCAGCCTGCTGAACGCCCCGTCCTGGATGCCTTATCCGGGCAAGGGCCGCACCAATGCCGCGGCCCGCTATCTGCGCGGTGCGATCGGGCGCATCGCCGCCGCACATCGCGCCGCCGGCTCAGGCTCGGGTGATCTGGTCGACTTGCTCCTGAATGCCGCCGATCCCGAAACCGGTCGCACCATGACCGATGAGGAACTGACCGACAATTTGCTCACTTTTGTTGCCGCCGGCCATGAGACGACGGCGCTGGGTCTGGCCTGGACCTTCGATCTGCTGTCGCGCAACCCCGGCCCCGCCGAGCGCGCCCTGGCTGAGATTGAGGCGGTGACCGGTGGCGGCCCCTTGCTGCCCGACCATATCGCCAAGCTGAATTACACAAGGCAGGTGTTTCAGGAGGGGATGCGCCTTTACCCGCCCGCTCCGATCATTGCCCGCGCAGTCACGCGCCCCTTCACGCTGGGCAACCGGCGGGTGCCGCAGGGATCGATGGTCTATGTCCCGATCTATGCCCTGCACCGCCACACGGCGCTCTGGGACCGGCCTAACGATTTCGACCCCGACCGTTTCGCGCCGGAACGGTCAAAGGCCCGCCACCGCTATGCCTACCTGCCCTTCGGCGGCGGCGCCCGCATCTGCATAGGCAGCGCCTTCGCCATGATGGAAGGCGTCGCAATCCTGGCCACGCTGCTTCGCGCCGTAAAACTGACCAGCCTCGCCGACCACCCGCCCAAACCCCGCATGCGCCTGACGCTGCGCCCGGACAAAAAACTGATGATGCGGGTCGAGAGGCGGAAAGGGTAGGTCGCTAAACTAAAGCGCCTCCCCCTCAAGGGCGGAGGCTTTCGAGGGCGTTGCTTTACTTCCTCAGCTCGAACCGCTGAACCTTGCCCGATGCCGTGGTCGGCAGGGTGTCGACGAAATCGACATAGCGCGGCACCTTATAGTTGGCCATCATCTTGCGCGCCCAGGCGATCAGTTCGGCCTCTGTCAGGCTGGCCCCGGGGCGCAAGATGACGAAGGCCTTGGCGACCTCGCCCATCCGCTCGTCGGGCACGCCCACGACCGCGACCTGAGCGATGTCCGGGTGCTCCAGCAACAGCCCCTCGGTTTCTGCCGGATAGCAGTTGAATCCGCCGACGATGAACATGTCCTTCGCCCGGTCGGTGATGCGGATATAGCCGTCGGCGTCGATGATCCCGATATCGCCGGTGCGGAACCAGCCGTCCTTGTCTATCGCTTCTGCGGTCGCCTTGGGGTCGTCCAGATAGGCCTTCACGATATTGAATCCGCGCACCAGAATCTCACCCGCCTCGCCTGGTGGCACGTCCTTGCCTTGGGGGTCTACGCTGCGCAGCTCAAGCCCCGGAATTGCCTTGCCGCTGGTCTGCGACACCCGCTCGATACTGTCCCCCGCGTCGCAGATCGAAACTGTGCCGCTGGATTCGGTCAGGCCATAGCCGGTCAGCACGATCTTAAAGCCCAGCTCGCTGTGCATCCGCTCGACAAGTTGGCGCGGCACCACCGCGGCCCCGGTGACCGCCATGCGCAGCGAAGACAAGTCAGTGTTTTTCAGCGCCGGGCTGACCAGCATGGATTGATAAAGCGTGGGTGCGCCGGGTAGGACCGATACCTTGTCATGGGCGATGCGGTTCAGAACCGCCTCTGCCTCGAACACGGCCTGGGGCAGAATGGTCGCCTCGGCGATCAGGCAGGCCAGCCAGCCCGACTTATAGCCGAAGGAATGAAAGAACGGGTTAACGATCAGATAGCGGTCGCTGTCCCTCAGCCCGACCGAATTCACCCAGGCGCGTGAGGTCCGCACCGTCTGATAATGGGTCGACAGCGCACCTTTGGGCTTGCCGGTCGTTCCCGAGGTGAACAGAATATCGCTGACGTCATCGTCCTTCAGCTTGGCGTAGGCCGCATCGACCGTTTCCGCCGCAACCGAATCCCCCAGAGTCAGGAAATTTTCCCAGCTTTCTTCCGGCGACCCCGACCCCTCCAGAATAACTGTCCGCTCCAGCTTGGGCAGCGATTCGTCGGCCAGCAGGGCCGGGTAATCGGTCTTCAGGAAATCGCGCACGGTAAACAGCAACCGGGATGTGCTGCGGTCCAGAATATAGGCCGCCTCCCTGCCTTTCAGTCGGGTGTTCAGCGGCACCATCACGCCGCCCATCATCTGCACGCCGATGGTGGCGACGATCCAGGGCGTATTGTTTTGCGCCCAGATGGCGATTCGCTCGCCCGGCTTGATGCCATAGGCAATGAAGGCGGCGGCGGCGCGGCGGCATTGGGACAGCAGCTCGGCCGAGGTCACGCGCGACCCGTCCTCGTTCTCGATTGCAATCTTATCGGGATGTGCTTTGGCGTCGGCGATGAGAACGCCGGGAATCGTGTTCGGCAGCGACAAGTGAGTGATTTCCCCGATTATCGAAAGTGTTTGCTGGTTGGCTTTGGCCGGTAGGGGCGAAAATGCCAGTTCTGTGCGGCTGGGGCAATGATCCAGGCATTACGCGCTTTACTCGTCCACTCGGACGATGCAGATCATGGACGGGCCGGTTATTTGGCGGCACGCTGAGCTATAAATTTGGCCGGCACAAGGGATCGGGCGGACATAGCGAAGGGGAACCCAAGGCATGAAATTTTCGATCATTTACGAAGCGCAGATGGTGGATACCTCGCGCAAGAATGAGGCTCAGGTGTTCCAGGACATCGTGGAGCAGAGCGTCTATGCCGAGGAAATGGGCTTTGACGTCATCTGGTCGGTCGAGCACCACAGTCTCACCCAATATGCCCATCTGTCGGCCCCTGAAAGCTTTCTCGCCTTTATCGCCGGGCGGACGACCCGCATCCATGTCGGCCACGGCGTCATTTGCCTGCCTTTCAAGATGAACCACCCGATCAAGGTGGCCGAACGCGTCGCCACTTTGGACATTCTCTCACGCGGACGTCTGCATTTCGGAGTCGGCAAGGGCGGTACGCGGCAGGAAACCGGGGCCTTCGACACACCGATGGAACTGGTCACGCCCCAGGTCGACGAGTCGATGTATATGATCCCGAAGATGTGGCTTGAGGGCGATTTCGAATATCACAGCGACCTGATCGATATTCCGCCCCGCCCGATCCACCCCAAGCCGTTCCAGGATCCGCACCCCCCGATGTATATGGCCTGCACCCGCGAGGACGCGCTGCTGGTCGCCGGCGCCCGCGGTCTGGGCGCGCTGGTTCTGGGCTTCTCCGGCCCTGACGAAATCGCAAAGAAGAATGCGATCTACCGCAAGGCCTTCCGCGAGCGGAAACTGGAGGATCAGGTCGGCTTCCGCCCGACCGAGCATCTGGCCGCTCTCTGTCCCGCGATCATCATGGACGATGCGGAGGAGGCGCGGCGCATCGGCTTCCGCGGTCAACTCTTTTTCGCCAAGTCGATCCACTATTGGTACGGCAACGCGCCGCGTCCCAATGTCGACGATCTGGACGCCGAATTGCTGGCCCAGGAGGTCGAGCAGGAAAAGCAGAATTTCGTGGCCCGCCTGGGTGAGGATAATATCCCCGTCCGCCCGAACGCGACCGAGCTTTACAATATCAATCACGCCTACGGCACGGTCGACACAGCGATCCAATATGTTCAGCGTCTGATCGATGCCGGCGCCGACGAAATCCTCTTCCTGCTGCAGATGGGCACCGTGCCCCATTCCGCCAGCATGGAGACGATCAAAAATATCGGCGAACATTTGATCCCCCACTTCCGCAAACAGGAAGCTGCCATGGCCCGGCAAAAAGAACTGGCTTGAAGGTCGGCCGCCCCGCCCAAGCAGCCTCCGCCCGACAAGGGTCAGGCGCTTGGGGATAGGTTAGGGGCGCCCCGGCTTGACAGAACGGGGGGTAGGCCCCTATCTCACCGGCCTCCACCGGCGGCAGCGTAGCTCAGTGGTAGAGCAGGGGAATCATAATCCCTTGGTCGGGTGTTCAAATCACCCCGCTGCTACCAATCTCATCCCTTTGATAATGCTGATAGATTTGCGCTGCGTAGCGCGAAAATGGGCGATTTTGGGCGTTTTTTCTGCCCGTTTGTGCCCGCTGAAACCCGCAGAAAACCTAGGGTGCCCGAGAACGACTTTTTCTCATCCCCACAAAATGGCGTTAAGGCAGATTGCAGCTGCTTCGGCGGTCGTGACAAGCAGTTGGTGTCTTCGTTCCTGCTAGATGGAAGTTAAACGTGAGATAAAATTTTGAAACTTTATTTTCGGCAGCGTTGGGCTGTGAGGCGGAATAAGGGGGGCTAGAACTCGAACCGCCGCAGTTGACCCAAATGTATGGACCGGCTGCGTTTCGCAAGTGAGGGGTGCTGGCGGAAGTCGCTGATATGTATCCGGCCTGTCTGTCGGCTCGCGGGCCGTGGCCTTGATGGGAGTACGCACGCACCTTTGATCTCATTAGCGGACAGGCTGCCAAGCAACCATTTGGGTCATCAGATTCCGGGTGCGTCTATCAATCCGTTCCATGCGAACCTCAATCGCGAACTCGTAGAGCCGGGCGTCAGATCGCTATCGGCTCAAGAAGGGTGTCGAAGGCACGGTCGTTCCGCAGAACGCTCCATGCAATGCGGGCTAGCTTGTTCGCCAGGGCGATCGCGAGCTTATTCCTATGGAGCCGTTCGGCCGCCGACTTCAGCCAGTCACCGAAGCTGTAACGAGGCCAGTTCTGGGGACGCATCAGGAGAACCTTTGCTGCCTGGATAAAGAGCGTCCGCAGATACTTGCTTCCTCGTTTCGATATGCGGCCCAGAATGGAACGGCCACCGGTGCTGTATTGTCGGGGCACAAGGCCGAGCCAGGCGCCAACATCGCGGCCGCGATCAAAAGCCTCTCCTGTGCCAATGGCCGCGACCAAACCAGTGGAGATCAGCGGCAGGGCAATCGCATTTCAAAA
>PLTD01000219.1 GCA_003165335.1 Rhodospirillales bacterium
ACGGCGCCAGCTAGTCGGTCCTTAGTTCTCTTCCCGCGCCCTAGCCTACCAGGTCACGGGCAGACTTTGCGGGCCGCGTAAGTTCAGGGTCGGGCGCCATTCGAACCCCTCACCGGCCGGGCGGATGGCGGGGAAGCGATCGAGGAGAGCACGCAAGCCAGCCGCCATCTCGGTTCGGGCGAGGGCGGCACCGATGCAATAATATGCGCCCGCCGAGAATGCGATATGACTGCTGATCTTGCGGGTCACATCCAGACGGTCGGGATCGGGGAAGCGCTCCGGGTCACGGTTGGCGGCGCCGGCGAAGCTGACAAGCAGTCCCCCCTCGGGAACTTCCATGCCATCGAAGCGCAGCGGATCGAGCGGTATGCGGTGGCTGATCTGCACCGATGTGTCATAGCGCAGGAATTCCTCCACAGCCCCCTGGGTCAATTCGGGATGCGCGATGAGCAACCGAAGCTGGTCAGGATGGCGGAACAGAGCAACCATAGCATTTCCCAGCATGTCCTGGGTGGTCTCATGCCCGGCTTGCAGCAGATAGATGCAATTGGCGATCAACTCCGTATGGGTAAGCGTTTCGCCGTCCGCCTCCGCCGCCAGCAGCGAAGACAGCAAATCGTCGCCCATATTGGCACGGCGCTTCTCAGCCAGTTCCCCGAAATAGGCGATGAGCTCGCGGGCCGCATCGTCGCCGCGCTGCACCGCTTCCGGATCGACCCCGCGAGCCTCCCCGAGTTGGGCAAAATCCCAGGCGTAACCCTTAAGCCGCGGATAATCCGATTCCGGTATCCCCAAGATGCGGGCGATAATGTTGAAGGGCAGTTCGTAATTATACTGCTCGACCAAATCGGCATGGCCGTCGGCGGCAATGCAATCGCACAATTCCTGCGCCACCTGCTCGGCAATCGGCCGCCAGCGATCGATGGCTCGCGGGGTGAAAGCCGTCATGATCAGATTGCGCATCCGGGCGTGGGGCTCGACCGGTTGCCAGGTCAGTACATTGCGCATGACGCTCGTAAACCCGCCGTCGCCATGGTTGAAGGCGGAATCGAGCACCCTAGGATCGTTCACGACGCGCGGGCTGCGCGACAACATGTCGACCTCTGCAAAGCGAGAGAAGATCCAGGCCCCGTGCTGCTTCGCGACCGGGCCGCTTTTGAACATCGGCGCCGTTCGACGAAGCTGATGAAAAAGCGGGTAGAGTTCGCCGCGGGTCTTCGGATCGACGATGTGAGCGACGATCTCGTCGGGGTCACTTGGAAGGCCAGGCGGATTCCAATCCACAGGGTCGAAACTCGCGGGAATGCCCGGCTGTTTTACAGTTGCTGTCATCGCGTGCCCCCCCTGGTCTTGCCCTAATCTTTGAGTGCGTGCTGAGCGGCGAGCATTCCGAAAACGAATGACGCGGCAATGCTCGCACCAGCCCCCGGATATTTCCGGCCCATGACCTTGCCCGAGCCTCCGGCGATCCGGCGTCCGCGGTGGGGACAGACATTGTGGTACGCCCGTATCGCATCGCCGGACTTCAGCACGATCACGGACTCGTCCATGATGTCGTAGACAACAAAGTCGCCGTGGTTCGGGATTTCTTCTACGCGGCAGGCCATTTGCCATACGTTGAGCCAAAGGCGGCGCGCCTCGAGGTCAAGGATACCCGGAGATAGATAGCTGCCTTTCGGGATTTTGCGCCGCTCCAGCCAACCCGGGTCGAAAGGATCCGGCTTTCTGGTGTCCATATCTCGACTCACTGGTCCGCCCGTTCGGCGATGCCTATACGCTCCATGCGCCGGACCGCATTTCCATAGTCGGCGGAGGCATAATGTTGCGTGCTGCGATTATCCCAAAATGCGATCGAGCCGATGCGCCATTTAAAGCGCACCTGATATTCGGGAATAGCCGCCTTGGAACATAAATATGCCAGCAATTCGTCGCCGTCTCGTTTCGGAAGGCCCTTAATCGCGGTCGTATACCGGCTATTGACGTAGAGAATCTTTCGCCCGCTTTCGGAGTGGATCATCACGACCGGATGCTCGGCGCTTGGAAACTTACTCGTGTGAGATTCGTACCATTCCGCGTCGTACTCCTTTTCTTCTGGGGTCTTCCGCCCATCATGTATGGCCACCAGACCATCGATGTCTTTCTTGATCGCCTCGGGCAGCCCGTCGTACGCGGCGGCCATATCGGCGAATAGCGTATCGCCGCCGACCTCGGGAATCTCGATCGCGCGCAGAACTGCTCCCATCGAGGGCCTTGCCATGAACGAGGCGTCTGTATGCCAGGTGTTCGTCGGGATTTTCGGGATTCCGGAGCCGCTCTCGATCCGGACAATCTCACGATATCCCGTTACGTTGAGCCCGGAATCATATGCCTCGACGGGACCGAATTTCGTCGCGAAGGCAAGCTGATGTTCGCGATCGATCGTTTGATCACGAAAGAAAAGGACCTTGTGTTCCACCAGCAGCGCCCTGATGCGTTTTTGCATCGCAGGGCTCAGCTGAGCGCGAAGATCGATGCCGCCGATTTCGGCGCCGATCGTAGGGCAAAGTTTTGTTACGATTATATCGTCTGCGGTGACCGCGGAGGACAGATTCATCAGCCCCTTCCCATTTGTAACGACAGCTCTCTAACGGGCGTCGATTTATGTTTTCAGGGTAGCCCTTTGGTCTCTCAGTACCAATAAGAAACCTATGAGCCGGAGCTTCGCATAAGATCGGCGAGATATTTCGCGGTTTTAACACGTTAACTCCGCCAAGACGCAGTCACCCGCCCCCATATCAGGCTGCAATCGTTGCAGCCGTCCAGGCATCGTTCGCGGCGGTGCGAAACTGCCGAAGGGTGGGCCGAGAAATCAGGTGCTGCTGGAGATTGAAGACGTTGTAGATGGCGGCGTGGGTGGAGAGGAACCTTTGTGTGAATCAGCACCGAACTGAGGCTCTGACACATATGTGGAACGGCCCGATCGGCAACGTGTTTTTACAAGCTTTGATCCCTGCGGGACGGTGCAGTCATATGTCCGGCCTGTTTGCGCGGACATTTAACAGCTGGCCACGATGAGTTCCGCGATATCGATCGCCTTACCACTTTTACGCGCTCAAAGGCGCAGTGAGTCAGACGGTCTGATCGATACGGGGACAGGTCCCTGGTGGTTCATCGCTTGCTAGGCACCTCCGCGCTTGGCCGGCAGTCACTGCCGGAAGCCTGATAATCGGTTATGTTGTTGCAACAACGAAAGGCCTTTTGTAGGTGCCCCCTTTTACGAGCAGAGCCCAGATGGTTCGGGCGATCTTGTTGGCCAAGGCTACGGCAACGAGTTTAAATGGTTTGCGCAACATCAAGCCGGCGAGCCAGGCGAGCATTTTTACGCCGCGCTTCGCAAATTTAACGATTGAGGTGGCCCCCACGATAAGCAGGGTACGGAGCTGGCGGTTGCCACGCTTTGAGATCGCGCCGAGCCGTTCCTTTCCGCCACTCGAATGCGTGCGAGGCGTCAGTCCAATCCAGGCAGCAAGGTAGCGGCCGGACTTAAAGCCCTGGGGGTTTTGCACCGTGGCTCGAACGGTGGCTGCAATGAGCGGTCCTACGCCGGGGATTGTCATCAGACGCTTGCCGACGTCATCGTTTTTGACGTTTGCCTGAATGGCGCGGTCGAGACGTTCGACCCGCTCTGTTAAAATCTCGATCTGGTCGACCATTTCTTGAAGCGCCTGTCGCGCCGCATCCGGAATGGCGCCGTCATCCCGTTCGCGAGCCATCGCCGATAACTTGGCGATGCTCGCCATTCCCGTTGCCGCGATGATGCCGAGTTCTGACATATGCGCTCGAAAAGCGTTGGAGGCCTGACTGCGCTGACGGACCAGAAGATCTCGGGTCTTCAGGACCATCCCTGCCGCCTGCTGTTCCGCCGTCTTGATAGGCACAAAGCTCATTGTTGGCCTGTTGACGGCTTCGCAAATGGCTGCGGCGTCCGCTGCGTCGGTTTTATTGCGCTTAACGTAAGCTTTCACATAGATCGGCGGGATCATCCGCACGTCATGCCCAAACGCGGCGATTTCTCTCGCCCAGTGATGAGCGCTAGCGCAGGCTTCGATCCCGATACGGCACGGCGGCAATTTGCGGAAGAAATCCAGCACCTGTGAGCGCCGCAACGCGCGGCGCACCAAAATATCGCCAGAATCGTTGATGGCGTGAATCTGAAAGATGGACTTGGCCAAATCGAGTCCAACGGTTGCAATCTTCTCCATGAGTCGGTCCCCTCTGATCTATGGCGGTTTCGCAACCGCCACGTTAGACGCCTACGGCGCCGGTTCAATCAGGCCGTTCCACATATGAGTCAGAGCCCCAATTCGGTGCCGAAACACACCTTCAGCCTAAATCGGAACTCGCATAAGAGCGCAAAATCAATGGTATACACTGACAACCTTTAGCCAACCCCAACGACGGCGAGCACTTAAAAAAACCAAGTCATTGAAATATTTATATAACTCTAGTTTGGCGACCCCAGCAAGGAATATAAGAACTCAGCGTTATCAATAGGTTACACTGGCATCCCGGCCAAAAGTCGCTTATATGATATCAATGAGTTAGGGCCCGATTGGCAACCCTTTCCCGAGTTACAAGTCGCAGAAAAGCGATGAGCGCTCTTGTTCTGGAATCAAAGCCCTCTATTGGTTGTGGGAGCAGGACACCGCAGAGACCGACACTCACTGCGAACGGCAATCCGAAACCGCAGCACCCGCTTTAAGCCGGCGCTTATGATAGCTCGCGGTAAGATGACGTGCATGACGCTAGGTCGAATCTTACCGGAATAGCTTTTCGACTGGATAGTCGTAAGCGATACTATCGCTTGACGATTCTGGGTGATTGCGCGATATTATCGCTAATGAAAACGATCATCCTCACACTAAGCGCTGCGAAAGATCTCGATGCCCTTCCCCGAGATGCTCGCGAGCAGGTGGAAGCTGGGCTTCACCGCTACGCCACGATGGGTCAAGGCGACGTGAAGGCCCTTCAGGGCCGCGACGGCTACCGCCTCCGCATTGGCAGCTACCGGGTGATTTTCGACGAAGATGCAAGCACGATCCTGGCGATTTACATCGGCCGCCGGGCCACGACGACCTACAAGAGGAGCTAAGTCTATGAGTGCACTACAAATCATTCGGACACCCAGCGGCGAAGAGCTGGTGGTGCTGTCCCGAGCCGACTATGAGGCACTCCTCGAGCGCGCCGATTACGAGGCAGAGGATGCCGACGACGTCGCCATCTACGATGCCCGGAAAGCAGAATTGGCTGCTGGAGGCGTCGTGTTGCCCCCGAAGGTTAGTGCTGCGCTTCTTCGAGGTGAGAGTCGACTGAAAGCTATTCGCAACTGGCGCGGCGAGACCCAACTACATTTGAATTTTAAAACAGGTATCGGTCAGGGCTATCTGTCCGATCTCGAAAGTGGGCGCCGTACGGGAACGCCCGAGACCATTGCCAAGCTTGCGAAGGCTTTGGATGTGCCGGTGGAGTGGCTTTCGTAGACTATAAGGCTTTGACAAGTTAACTTGCTCTGGGTGCAAACGCCCTTAACGTCGCATTTCAGGCGGAAAGCGATGACGATCATAGGAAATCGACTTCATCGCTCATTTTACCCACGTACGCCGGCCCCGTCGAGTTACCCTGACAATACCTTTCAAAACCTTCAGCCTAAATCGGAACTCGCATAAGAGCGCAAAATCAATGGCATACACTGACAACCTCAGGGGAATCGCATTTGGAATTT
>PLTD01000141.1 GCA_003165335.1 Rhodospirillales bacterium
ATTTTATGACTCAGTAGTACTAGGATGATGTCCGGTTCGCCCTGGCGGGGATCGGCGACAATATAGACCTTGTAATCGATGATCCGGCCCGCCTTTTTCAGCGCCTCCTGCTGAGCTTTCCACTCGGTCGACACCCATTTCATATAATCATCGAAATGACCGTCGATGGTTTTGATCTGGGCAAAATCCCAGACCGGACCTTTTTCGAAGGCTGGGGCATCATCGGCGGCAAATACGGGCGCGGATGCCAACAGGGCCGAAGCCCCAAGTGCTGCAATGAGATATCTCATGTTCCCTCCAGGTTAGGTGCGTTTTGCGGGCGCGCGGACGCCAGCCTTTCCTGAAGATGCGGCGCCGACGCTTTCACGACGTCGAACCCGGATGAATAGCGCCGGACTATCGAACGTTGCGCCCCAGACATCGGACGATACGCTCGGCAGGCCCCCCTCAAACAAGGTTTACGGGCATTCACCGTAAAGAGCTGCGCAAGCCAACACGCCGCTGCGCAGCCGGACGGCTATTTCCCGTCCACGGAGAAGGCGAGCAGCATATTGCCGGTCGCCTCGCCGACATAGCCGTAGCCGGAATTGGTATAGAGAATCCCGTCGACGATCACCGGACCAGGACCGTCTATCGAACCGCCGTGGCCCGGCACACCGTCCACCGATTTATAATTCTTCTGGGTATCCACATCCCACAGCACACGCCCGTCCGCCGTCGAATAGGCGCGCATATGGCCATCGACCGAACCTGAGAAGACGACGCCGGGTATGGCGGTCGGCGCGGCCGATTGGGCCGGGCTGCAGCTTGTGTCGCCGTGACAATCGGGCGGCGGGGCATGCCATATCTGTTTGCCCGTGGCCGGGTCGAGCGCGAAAAGCCCTCCGCCCACATTCGGGTCCAGTGTCGCGGGCAGCCCGATGATCGTCGCCCGCGCGCCCGCCTCGCCGTTCATAGCGATCTTGAAGCGGAAGTCGGAAAGCGGGGCGTAGATCTTTTGTCCATCCGAGCCGATGCCGAATTCGATACCGCCCTCGTTGCCGCCCTGGCCGATACGGGTCTGCCACAAGATCTTGCCGTCCTGATCCGGGTCGAGACCGTGAACGACTCCCGATTTCTGGCCTGCCGACAGTATGCGCTGACCGCTCGGCAGAGTGATCAGGATCGGCGACGATCCGAAATCGTAGTCGGGTCCGTGCGGGCACTTGAACATGTCGGGTGAGTCGCACGGCGGAAAGCCGATATCGTCGCGGGTCATCTGCTGAACCCAGCGGACATGCCCGTCATCCATATCGAAGGCCATGATAGCGTCGGTCGTTTTGGGTTCGGGCCCAGTATAGTCGTTGCCGGTGCCGACGTAGACCGCGCGCTTTACCGGATCGATCGTCGGCGCGGACCAGACCGAACCTCCGGCGGGTCCCCAGATCGGCTGCCCGCCTTTTGTTTCCCCGTTGGGCTTCGCAGCATCGGGAATGGTATAGCTTTTCCAAACCTGCTTGCCGGTCGCCGCCTCCAGGGCGACGACGCTGCCGCGGAAGTTGCAGCAGGCGTAATCCGCTCCGCCCGCGGTTTCCTCGCGCGAGGCGACGCCGACGTAAGCCCGCCCGTCATTCAGCGTCACCGCGCCGGTAATATAGGCGAAGGGGTGATCGTCGGCCTTTATCTTCCATATCTGCCGGCCGGTTCGTGTATCGATCGCATAAATCTGGCCCCGCTGGTCGCCGAAATATGCCGCCATATGATCACCGAGACGGCCGACGGAAATGGCGCTGCGCACGCCGGCGTCGGCATCGAACACCCAGCGGATACAACCGGTCTTGGCGTCCAGCGCATAGACCTTATCGGCCGCCGTGCCAAAGAAAGCGGTGCCGCCGACGATCGTAGGTTGACCATAGGCGCGGATAACGCCCGGTATGGCGAAGGCCCATTTCAGCTTCAGTTTCTGCACATCCACAGCGCCCAGACCCGCCAGGGCCGCCGGCTGGAACCGCTGGTTGGTGGCATCGCCACCCCAGCCGTTCCAGAATTGGGCATTTGTCGCCTTTGCCGGAGCTTGTCGGTCGGCGCAAAAGGCCTGTTTCGGCATTGCGCCTGAAGTGAATTTCTTGCCTGTCAGGAAGATCGCGACAGCATGCATCTCGGCATCGTTCAGCGCCCGTCCCTGCGCCGCCATCGGCCCGTCGATTAACGCCTTCAACACCAGTTCCGGTTCGAAAGACTTCAAAGCCTCCCGCCTGGGCGCCCGCTCATTTGCCCCGTTATGGCACATGGCGCATTGCTGATTATAGACAGACTCGCCGTCACGTGCGGCAAAAGCATCATGCGCAAAGCCCGCCGCAAGCAGAGCCAGGCCAACAAGCACTGTCTTCAATGAACTTCCCCCAGGTCGACGGTCTTTTCCCGTGAGACTAACTCGCGCGCATCGTCAGAGATGGCAAGAAGGAGTTGCTGCCTGATTGCGGCCAAACAGCGCAATGTCGGCCATTTAGTGGCCTCAGTCCCGCACGCCCTCCAGCAGGCCTTTCAGGTTGCTGCTCATGATCTTCTGCTGGTCGGCGGCACTGAGGTCCTTCAATTCCTCCAGAAAATCGAGCGGTTCGACCACGCCTTCCGGGTGGGGCCAGTCGCTGCCGAACAGCACGCGGTCGGCGCCGATCTGGCCCACCAGGTCGGGGACCGAATCCTCGTTGAAGGGCGCCACAAAGAAGTGCCGCTTGAACACGTCGGTGGGGTGCTGCTTAAAGCTCTGCGGCATCTGGCCATAGACATGGTTCAAGGTCTTGATCAGAGGGTCGACCCAGAAGGCGCCGTTCTCGATACAGGCGACTCGCACATCGCGATGACGATCGAAAACGCCATGGCAGATCAGTGCCGAAACCGTGTCGGATATCGCCCGGTCGATAATCCGCAGGCTGTTCGAAAACGGGTCGGGCTCGAACGGCTTCCACTCCTGGCCGCCGATCCACATCTGGGTGATCTGGTCGTAGCCCGAATCCGAGGCGTGGAGAGCCACAAAAATCTTCGCCTCATTCACCCGCGCCCAGAAGGGGTCGAATTCCGGAAAGCCCGGCGAGCGCGAGCCGCGATAGCCCGGGACCGGCGCCGGACGCAGAACGACGGTGCGCGCGCCGTTCGCCAGAACCCAGTCCAACTCCTTCACCGCCTGATCGATATCGGCCAGCGAGATAACCGGGGTCGCATAGATGCGGCCCTGCCGGTCGAAACCCCATTCCTCTGACGCCCACTGGTTCAGCGAATGGACAGCCGCATACAGCAGATCGTGGTCATAGCTCATCCGCCGTTCGATGGCTGAGAACAGAGTCGGGAACATCAGCGTCGCGTGGATATGCTGTGCATCCATGACCAGCAGCCGGTCCGCACCGTTGCGGAAAGGTGGTGTCGATTTGATCGCCGGGCCCGTGATCTCGCGCAGCGACAGGCCTTCGGTATTTTCGGCCCGGTAATATTTGAGATGCGCCCCGGGTGCGGCCACAACATCGAAGGTCGGGTTGGGAATATAGTCGGATATATGGCCGCCGATCGCCAACTTGGTGCGACCGTTCACCTGCACGAACTGGAGCGACTTGGCATATTTCTTCGGCAGATGCCGGGTGATCGCATCGGCCGACTCATAGTAATGATTGTCGGCGTCATAAACCGGATATGGCAGCGCGTTGCGCATCGATCTCTCCCGTATATTGACCTGCCGGACAATTTCCCGGCGCTTCCCATTTCAAACGATCATAAGTCCGCGAGACGGCTAGGCCAAGTTCTGCGCCTGCGTCACTTGCGCGTAATGATAAGATTAAGATGGGGATCGACAGCCGCGCTGTAACCCGGCGGGCATATGGTCGTCGAATCCGGCTCTTCGAAAATCGCCGGCCCGGAGATCTCGTCGCCCGGCCGCAAGGCCACCCGGTCATAGACGCGGGCATCGGTAAAGCCGCCGGTTTCTGAGAAATAGGCCTTACGGCTTGTCTTCAGGGCACGGGACGCATCGCCGTCGCCTGCCGGAACGGTAGGAATTTGCGGCTTGATGACGACCCCGACCGCGCGCAGGCGGCAATTGACGATCTGGCACGGGTCGGTCGGGCGCATCCCGCACAATTCGAAATAGAGGTCGCGGAACCGTACCTCGGCCTGTCGGATCGTCTCCGGCGTAATCGGCCCGGCCTCGACACGGATAGCGATATCGAGGGCCTGGTTGGCAAAGCGCAGATCGATCGAGCGCTGCATCTCGGCTCCGACGCCGAACTGACCCTCGACCGCGAGATCGCGCCGACCATGTTCCTCGAGCCGGGCGAAGGCCGCGTCCAGCACGGCGCAATCCGCAGCGGACGCAGGCATGATCGTCGTCGCGACATAATCGTATGCCAGGTCCGAAACCAGCAGGCCGAAGGCCGACTTCACCCCCGGCGACAGAGGCACAATGACGGTCGGGATGTTGAACTGCTCAGCCACTTTCACGACATGGAGCGGTCCGGCCCCACCGAAGGCTGTGATGGCATATTCCCGAGGATCGATCCCGCGCTGGAGCGTCACCACGCGGATGGCCGAGGCCATATGGGTATTGGCCAGGTCATAGATGCCCTTGGCGATGGTGACCGTATCCAGCCCGAGTTTCTCCCCCAACTCCGCCGCGATCGCGCGGTGGCTGAGTTCGGGGTGGATTTCCATCTTTCCGCCTAGGAAATAGCCGGGGTCAAGATAGCCGAGCACGATATTGGCGTCGGTCACGGTGGGCTGCGTTCCACCGAAGCCGTAGCAGGCCGGCCCCGGCATTGCGCCGGCGCTGCGCGGCCCGACCTGGAGAAAGCCGCCGGCGTCGACCCGCGCGATGCTGCCGCCGCCGGCCCCGACTTCGGCCAGATCGACGACTGGCACCTTTATCGGCTCGCCCGCATCACGTGAGCCCGAACTGGTTTTGCCGCCGACACGGAAATCATGGGTGATGCGCGGCTGCCCGTGCTGCACGACACCTGCCTTGGCCGTCGTGCCGCCCATGTCGAACGAAATCAAATTCGGAAAATCGCAGATACCACCCAGATAGGCCGAGGCGATAACGCCTGCCGCCGGGCCGGATTCGATGACATAGGCGGCTTTGCGCGCCGCCGCGGAGGCGCTCATCACTCCGCCGGAGGATTGCATGATCTGGAGCGGGCAGGCGACGCCCAGATCGGCCAATGCCTGCTCCAGCGCATGAACATAGGTCGCCAAGGTCGGCCCGATATAGGCCGACAGAACCGTGGTCGAGGCCCGCTCATATTCCTGATATTCCGGCCAAACCTCCGAAGACAGCGCGATATAGATGCCCGGAAAATGCCGCCTGACCAGCTCTGCGACCTGCTGTTCGTGTTCCGGGTTGGCATAGGAATGAAGCAGGCAGACCGCGATCGCCTCCGGCTTCTTGGCCTCCAACGCCCGCAGCGCCGCCTCCGCCGCATCGGTGTCCAGCGGCGTCAGCACATTGCCGTGAAAATCCATGCGTCCCGTTACCTCCACGACCAGGTCGCGCGGCACCAAAGGTTGGGAGCGTTGGTAGAAGATATTGAATCGGTCCGGTCCGACCGGCCTCTGCTTGCTCAGCTGGAAAATGTCGCCGAAGCCGCGGGTGGTGATATAGGCGACCCGCGCGCCCTGACGCTCCAGCACCAGATTGGTCGGCAAAGTCGTGGCGTGCACGATCCGCCGAATCTCAGCCGGGCTTCCGCCGACATCGGCTAGCGCCTCGCGCACTGCCGTCATAACCCCATCGACCGGGTTGGCCGGAGTGGTCAGGGTTTTGACATTATGGAGCCGGTCGTTGCCGTCTTCGGCCAGAACCAGATCGGTGAAAGTGCCGCCGATATCGACACCGATATAGAATTTACGCACGTTTATTGGCACTCCGCCGCGCGGCCGTGGCCGCTGCATCCACCGCTCCGGTCGCAGGGTCTATCGCAACGCCGTAAGCGTTCAGAGCCTCGCCTGCGGATACAAGCCCGGACATGACGTCTTGGACCACACGCTCGGGGTCGCGGGTGAACGGGTCACCGAATCCGCCGCCGCCGGGAACTGTATAGGTCAGTATGTCCCCGGCCTTGACTCGATAGTTGGTCGCCTTGGCGGGCATTTCCGTTGCGTCGGGTTGACCGGCATTCAATATCCAGTCGCCGCCCCGGCCGCCCCGGCCGCCCGCCACGCCCTGCGGCTTGACCCGCGTGCGGTCGGTGGCGCGCACCGTCAATTGCGCGTCGGTCAGGAATTCAATCTCCTTGACCATGCCGCTGCCGCCGCGGAACTGCCCCGGGCCCGCAGAATCCGGAAGCAGCTGATAGCGGTGATATCGCACCGGGTTCTGCCACTCATAGGCCTCGACATTGCGATCGTAGCCACCGCTGGCGAAAAAGATGAAGGGAATGCCGTCGACACCGTCGACACCGGGCCGGCCGCCGCAAGCGCCCATGATGATATCCAGCATCGAATACATCCGCTCCCCGCCGATCTGCAGTCCGTGGGCATTCACCGTATGGACCGTCGCAGACCCGGCCATCGTCTTGTCGGGATAGATCTGGGCGAATGCGCGGAATAAGGCATCGATGATCGCCTGGCCAGCTGCGAGACGCAGGTTGCAGGCCGCGGGATAGGAGACATTAACCAGAGATCCGGGCGGAAAATACTCATGGATAGGGCGATAAAGCCCCTCGTTCATCGGGATGTCCGGATCCAGAAAACAGCGCAGCACGAACAGCACGCAGGACAAGGACTGCGAATAGGACGAATTGATCGGGCCGCGCGCCTGGGCGGCGGTACCGGTGAAGTCGGCCCGGAAGTCTGAGCCGTCGATGGTCACGGTGACGACCACCTCATAGCTCTTGTCCAAATCGACGCCGTCATTCTCGACCGTGTAGGACCCGCGGTAGACGCCATCGGGTATCTGTTCGATGCCCAGCCGCACCAGCCGCTCGGAATAGTCGAGCAACTCTTCGATGATCGCCATAAAATGGGTGAACCCGTATTTGGCGATCAACTCGCCCATACGGACGGCAGCGACATTGCCGCCCGCGGCCAGCGCATCGATATCCGCGGCCAGCTTGCCCGGCGTGCGGCTGTTGGCGCGGATGATGCGCGCCAGGCCGACATCCAACTCGCCTGCGTCATAGAGCTTCGACGGCGGGATCATCAGCCCTTCATGGAAACATTCGGTCGCATTGGCCGGCAGCCCGCCGGCCGACAGGCCGCCCAGGTCCGAGACGATCATCATCACACCGCAATAAAATGCGGCCTTTCCGTCATGGAAGATCGGGCGGAAGGCCCCGACATCCGTCGGATGAATGCCGCCGCGAAACGGGTCATTGGTGACCAGAACATCGCCGTCGCGAAGCGTCTCGGGCGGATGATCCTCCATTACGGCCTGCAGCATGCTGCGCAGCGCAGAGATATGCATCTGGCCGAATTCTGTTTGGGCGATGACCCGGCCCGTGGCATCGAACAAGGCGCAGGCGACCTCAGCGGACTGGGAGACAAAGGTCGACCCGGCGCTGCGCGCGGCGCGGATTCCCGCCTCCTGGGCCACCATCAGCAACGCGTTCTTCACGATTTCGCAAAGGACGGGATCGAGCATCGGAGAGGCCTCAGTGACGGACGGCTAGGCCCCGCGGGGTTCGCGGGGAATTTAAGCGGGAGACTGACATAACGCCAGCCTCCCGGCGAGTGCTTATATGCTAACGGTCAGGACGTCGCCCCGTTGTCGTAGACGATCTGAACGCGCCGGTTCTGCGGCTCCTTCACCCCGTCCTTGGTTGGAACCAGCAGGTCGCGCTTGCCCTTGGCGACGATCTCGATCTCGGACGACGGGATGCCGTCCTTCTCGAGCTCTGCGGCAACCGATTCCGCACGGCGGCGGGAAAGACGCATATTGTAAGCGTCCGAGCCGACCGTATCGGTGTGGCCTGTTACGGTCAGCTGAGTGACCTTGGCCGGACCGGCATTCTTCGCGGCTTGATCGACGATCGTCGTCGCGTCGGCCGTCAGATCAGACTTGTTGAAGTCGAAGAACACCAGATAGCTCTTCGGGGCAGCCATCGGCGCAACGGCGGCCGGAGGCGTATAGGCTGCCGGGGCCGATGCCGGCTCCGATGAAGGTTCGCCGAAGCGGTATTTGAGCGAGAAGCCGAACATGCGCGGCTCGCCGTATGACACCGAGGAGAAGCCCAGCAGCGTATAGAGCGGCAAGGTACCCGCGATATAGGTGGCGTTGAACGCATTGTTCATGAAGAACGAGGCGTCGACCGGATATTGCATGATGTTGTTCCAGTCGACCCTGAAATCGACCAGATCATATCCGGGAACCACCCGCAGGGGATCGTTGGGAACGATCGTCGCATATTCCTGCCCGTTGCGCGTATAGGTTGCGGTCACGCTGGCGTCGCCCAGCGATGCGTCTATCGGCAGGTGATAGGTCGCCGACGCCCCCCACTCGACCTTGGTCAAATAGATGAACTGCGGCTTGAAGCTCAGCCCAGGATAGGTGTCGTATTGCGGGAAGACATAGGAATAATGGCCCGACAGCTCGAGCCCCTTGACCGGGATGATCGTGCCCTCGAACTCGCCGCCCTCGATCGTCGCCGCTCCGCCGTTGGCCAGCGCGTTGGCGACGCGGGTCACGCCGGTCGCATCGACGAAGGACACCGGGGTCGAAACCTGGATGCTCTTATAGTCGGTGTGGAACAAATCGGCGTTGGTGCGCCCCTGGATGCCGTACAGATCCCACTCCGTCTTCGCGCCGATTTCGACGTCAGTGACCTTTTCCGGCTGATACTTCTGGAAGGCCGGCGACACTGTGAGGTTAAAGCCGCCGGGGCGATAGGCGTGGCCTGCTCGGACATAGACTAGCGTGTCGTTGGTCAATTGCTCATCCAAGCTGACATTCCAGCCCGGTGAGTTGAAGTTGCCGTCGACCGCATTGGTGCAGTTCCTGTCGGCGAACAGCGCGGGACAGTTGGTCGGCGCCCCCGCGGCGTTGCGCCTGACCGCATCCACGGTCGAAGTGGCAGTCTGCACCGTCGATGCATAGTCCCAGGTGTAGCGATAGCCGCCGGTAAAATGCAGACCCTCGACATAGTCCGACAGATCGTAGATACCGTGCCCGAATATCGCCTGGCTGCGCGTCGAATTATAGAAGTGGTAATAGGCCAAGCTGCCCAGCGTATCCGTCTCATAGAGCGTGTTGCCCAGCGGGTGATCGAATTCCAGATAACCGCCGACCAACCAGTCCAGCTTGCCGCCCACAGCCTTGCCGCCGAACCGAAGCTCTTCGGTATATTGCACTTCATTGTCGGTCCACCCATGCGGATTGACCGGGTCGCCGATATTGATCAGAGGCAC
The DNA here is from genome assembly GCA_003165335.1 of Rhodospirillales bacterium. Classification (GTDB taxonomy): domain Bacteria; phylum Pseudomonadota; class Alphaproteobacteria; order BOG-932; family Roseiterribacteraceae; genus BOG-932. The sequence continues at coordinate 9,367 of PLTD01000141.1, forward strand.
AAAAGTGCCGTCCGAATCCTGGGTCGCCAGCGTCTTGGTGACGGTCGCCGAAGCGATGTTCTTGAAGTAGAAATCGTCGTTGAGGTCCCAGGTCAAATGATCGGTGAAGCCGTAGAAATAGTCCTTGCCGAGGCCCGGTGTCGTGCGGCCATCCTCGTCGCGTGGCCCCAGCAACTCCTGCTGGACGAAAGCTGCCGGAAAAGCCCTCCCCGCCGGCCCCAGAACCTTCAGCAAGGCGGGATTGATATATTTTGTGATCGTCGATCCGCCGTCGCTGTGCTGCCAATAGCCGGTATAGACTAAGTCGTTGCTGATATCGTCGGTCGGCCGAGCCGTGACGGTGACGCGCCATGATTCATAGTTGCGGTCGTCCAGATTCGGGCCGCCGAGCGCGTTTTTCGTATAACCGTCGCGCTGCTGAGTTTCGCCGGCGACGCGGACTAGCAGCTTGTCCGGAACGATGGGCACGTTGATTGCGCCTTCGAATTCGCGATCGTTATAGTTGCCGAAGGTCGCCTTAATATAGCCTTCGAAATCGTCGGTCGGCCGCTTAGGCGCCAGCGAAATCAGTCCGCCGATCGAATTCTTTCCGAACAAGGTGCCCTGGGGGCCCTTGTCGACCTCGACATGGTCCAAATCGAAGAAGGTTCCCGGCTGCAGCCCATGGGCCAGACCCGTGCTGGTGCTGTAATCGGTCTTGTATGGAACGTCGTCGAAATAGACGATCACGCCCTGCAGGCCGCGCAATACGGTGTGGGTCGAATATGGCGCGTTCGCGTCCGAGCCGGGCAGAGACGCACCGAGACCCGGCACGCTGCGAATGAGGTCGTGAATCTGCTCGATATGCTTTTCTTCGATGTCCTTGCTGCTGAAGGCCGTGATCGCAACCGGAACCGTCTGAATTTTCTCGTCGCGCCGCCGCGCGGTGACGACGACTTCTTCAAGGCCGGAGTTCGAGGCGGTCGGCTGATCGGCCTGTTGCGCATAGGCGCGGCCACCTTGGGCAAGCGCGAGAATGCCGGCCGAAGCACAAAGTAATCCGATAACGCGTGATGACACTGTATCCCCCCTATATTAATTTTTCTTTCGCCGTTCGTTCGACGGTCGTCGAGCCCCAACCGAGCTGATCCCGGCCCTTTCCGACCGTTCTCACCCATGCCTTACCGCTTGAAAACAAGAGTAATATCGGGAACTGGCAAAAGCAACCATTTGCTTGGTTTTACACGCAATTTGCGACAAATTTGCGGCTACGAACAATCTCCTCATCACTTCAATGATTTAGAGGAAACAGCCCTATCGACGACCGGTCGCGGCGCTGCTGCCGAAGTGAAAAACTTCGATGCTGCGTCACATTCAGGGCAAACTCGGCCGCAACCGACTCCGGTCGTCGGCGCATTAGCTTCTGAGCAATTGACCGGGAAGGCAGTCGCGATAGTTCCCGTGCTCCAGAAGCACCGTCCCGTTCACGATGACCCATTCCATGCCCTGGGCCTCGACCACCAGCCTCAACCCGCCGGCAGGCAAATCGCGCACTGATTTAGCCCGCCTGGCATCGCCGACGGTTCGGGGATCGAATATTGCCAGGTCCGCCACCATACCGGGCTTGAGCCTGCCCCGGTCGTTTAGCCCCAGAAAATCCGCGGGCTCGGACGTCAATCGTTTGACGGCATGTTCCAGAGTCAAAGCCTGGCGCTCACGCACCCAGGTGCCGAGCAGATGGGTCGAATAGCTGGCGCCGCAAAACATATCGACGTGGGCCCCGGCATCGCCGAGACCGAGCAGGGTTCGCGAATCGCCAACAAGGTCCTTCATCTGCGCCTCGAGATGTTCCTGCCTGATTTCAAACCGGGTCTGCAGCCCGTCGGCGATGGCCATATCCAGGAATAGATCGACAGGGTCACCGCCGGTCGCCGCCGCGATCTCCCCAATCGAGCGCCCCAGCCGATCGGCCAACGCCGGGCTCGCGGACTCGACCGGTGTCAGGTTGGACCAATCCCCGCGGAAAAATACGTCGGGCGCACTCAGACCCTTGCGGAAGGCATCGCGGAAATCCCGATTGGAATAGACCGCGATCTGTTCTGCCAGTGTGCGGTGAAATACCGGCTTCCACTCCGCCCGGGTCGCGAAAACAAAGGGGTCAAACAGCGAAAATTGCAGAGGGCAGATGATGCAAAGCGTCTGCGGCAGCACATTACGGGTTCGCAATTCTGCAGAACGCTGCAGTGTCCGTTCGCAGGATGCGAGGTCGTCGCCCATCGGGAACATCGAGGTCCAGGTGATCGGCCTGCCGCTTTCGTCGGCCAGGAATTGCAGCATCTCGAACTCGTCGTCGCTGAGCGTGCCCGGAAGCTGGCTGAGCGCAATTTCGATGATCCCCCGCCCCATCCCACGCAGCGTCCGGCAATAGAGCAACCATTCCTCGCGGCTCGCCAACCGGCAGGCGAGCGGGCGGCCATTATAGCCGATATGCTGGGTATAACGCGTGGTCGCGATGCCGAGCGCACCCTCCTCGATCGCCTCCCTGAGTAACGACGCGATCCGCACAGCCTCATCAGGTCTCGCGCCGCGCGTCGTCGCATCCTCGCCCATGACATAGGACCTGAAGGGCGTCAGCGACGCCAGGAAGCCCAGATTGACTGCGGTTCCCCGCTGCCCGGCCGCGCGCATATAGTCGGGATAGCTCTCCCAATCCCAGGAAATGCCCTCCATCAGCACGTCGAATGACATGCCCTCAACGCTTACCAGGTCGCGGATGGCCGACTCTCTATGTTCGGGCCTGCAGGGCGCCAGACCGACGCCGCAGTTGCCGATCACCAGGCTGGTGATCCCGTGTTCGGGCGAACAGGTGAGCCGCCTGTCCCAGCAGATCTGAGCATCGTAATGGGTATGCGGATCGATGAAGCCGGGCGAGACGACCAGATCGGCGGCGTCGATTGTTTCGCGCCCTCCCTCTGCGATTTGCCCGATTTCAGCAATTTTGCCGTTCTGAACCCCGACATCGGCGCGGTACCCCGGCCTGCCGGTACCGTCGATTACCGTCCCGCCCCGGATCACCAGATCGTACATGACAATGCCTCCCCAATGAGCCGAGCGCCGCGTTGCTTTATTGAAACCAAGCAACTGTTTGGTGGATCATATGAGGGGCTTGATATGAGTCAATGGCGGATGGGCGCGGCTCTGCGATCCGTGCTGCAACGGTTTCGCTATAAGGCTGCGCGATTTTGCGTTAAATAAACCGCAAAGCGTTCAAGGGGAGGACGGGGTGATTACGGTTAAAAAGCTGACGGCCAATATCGGGGCTGAAATCGGTGGGGTCGATTTATCTAAGCCGCTCGACGCCGGAACCGTTGCGGAAATAAAGCAGGCCTTCACGGACAATATCGTCGTTTTCTTCCGCGATCAGAAGCCGCTGGACGACGTCGAACATATCCGCGTCGGCCGCTATTTCGGCACACCGGACATATCAGAAATTCAGCCGACGCCGCGCGCGCACCGTGAAGTTCTGGTCCTGGACCAGACCAACCCGAAGGGGGACGGCGCCGACCGCTGGCACCGCGATCGCACCTATCTCGAAGTTCCCCCGCTGGGCTCCATCCTGCAATGCGTTCAACGCGCCGACGTCGGCGGCGACACCTGCTGGGCCAGCATGTATGCAGCCTACGACGCTCTGTCGCCGAAGATGCGGAATTTCCTCGACGGCCTATCTGCGAAACATTCGATTGTCCGCCTGGCCGGCTATAGCAAAAAGGTGAAGGAAACACTTGGCGACCGGCTAGCGACATGGCCATCGACGGTGCATCCGGTGGTCGAAGTTCACCCTGTCAGCGGTCGCAAAGCGCTGAACGTCAACGCCAACTGGACGGAATCGATCGTCGGCATGAGCCAAGACGAAAGCGAGATGCTGCTTAGTTTCCTGTTCGAGCATACGAAAAGCCCGGAATTTCACGTTCGCTTCAACTGGAACCAGAACGACGTCGCCTTCTGGGACAATCGCGCAGCCTGCCATTATGCCGTCGCCGATTACACGACCCGCCGCATCATGAAGCGCGTCGCCCTCGTCGGCCACAAGCCGGTTGGACCGAACGGCTAAGTCTCGACAGCTGAGCCGCCAAACACCCCGAGTTAAAGGTGTCAGAGTGCTTGTAGTGAATGTTGCAGCAGCCTGTGCATGACTTAAGCTTCAGCACATGTTGCTCCTGCTCGTTGCGATCCAGGCCGTTCAAGTCGCCATACTTTGGCTACATGATTGGGTACCGATTCCACCGTTGAACGACGTTGCGGCCGTGCGCTCGGCGGACTCGCGCGCGAGCCTGATCTACGTGACGATTGTCCAAAGCGCGCCGTTCACAATCGGGCTCGTCTTCACCATAATCGGGCTTTCGGACGGCGTTCCCGACTGGCTCTGGTACTGGCTGTGGATCAGCTACGCTCTTCTGTTCCGCGGCGAGCTAAAAGCCTGGTGGGTTCCATATCTGATCGGACCCGAGCCGGAGCGCGCGGCGCGATACCGGTCCATGTCCGGCGCGACCCATTCCTTTCTCCCGGAACGCAACGGCATAACGCCGAACACGCTCCATGCCGTATTACACGGCTGCACGGCAGCGACATTGAGCGTGCTGGCGTTTCTCACGCTCTGATCGGTTCGCTCCAACCCTGGGTAAGCGCCTCGCCCTCGTCGGCCATCAGCCGGTCGGCCTAATCGCTAAGCCTCAAAGGTCTTCCGGTCCAACAGCTGCAGCACGCGTCGGCGGTTCAGCGGCGATTCCTTGGCGATATTTTTCAATGCGTCCTTGGCCGCGGTGGCGATCGCCTTTGCCTCGTCCTCGGCCTTTGCAATCCGGTCCAGCTGAATGGCGGCGTGGATGATGCGGGTCCGGTCGCTGCCTTTTTGCGCCTTGAACAGCGTCTGAAAATCCTCGACCGACAATTTCGACAACATCGAGATGTCGCTATGAGCACATGACTTGGTCTTGGCGATGCCCAGGAGAACATCGGCCGCGGATCGGTCGTCGGTAAAGCCGTTATAGCGCGTGTCGAATGCTGCCCGGACATCGGCATCGGTTATGTCGCGGGCGAACGGATATGAGGCGAGATCGAAAAATTCCCGGCCGTCCTTGCGCAGCGCCATATAGTTGCGGAGCATTTCCGCGGCCTCGAGCGGTCGGTTCAGGTCCTTCAGCATCTTGACCGCGGCATTGAGGTTCAGCGGGGTCACGAATTGCACATTCTTGCGGATCGCGGCGCTGACCTCCTTCGCCACATCGGCCTCGTTATCGTCGAAACTGTCGGTATAAAGCCGCCAGGCTTCGTCGAAAGATCCGCTGGCGAGCGCCGCCTTTACCTTCTCGTCGCGTTTGCCCGCCCAAAACACCAATTTGGCGTCATCGAAGAATCCGCGCTCAATCCCCGACAAAAGCTCCAGGTCGAACTCGTCCAGCGTCGTGAACCCATATCCGTCGAGCAGCGCATTCCACTCCTTGACCACGTCCGACTGGGTCTCGCCGTCCCCCAGGCCGAAAACATGCTTGCTGCGCTGTTCCCGCAGGAACTCGATCGTCGGCGCATCTTTAGAATAGGCGCTCCAGCCCAACAGAGTCAGCGACCGCACGGCATGGCGCATCAGCACCGTGTCGAAATCTTTCAGCACCGGGGCGACATGGGCGACCAACCGCTCGATCTTTTTGATAATGCGAATATTGGCGATGCCCAGCGCTACCAGCGCGGCGCGCAGATTTTGCTGAGCCGGATTTTCGCCGATGACCGAGACACTGACGCTGTGGTTGGCCTCGGGCGCGAAGACCAGCGACCGGTCGATCACTTTCTCGTTGTATAGCTCGAACTCTGTCCGGTCAGACCCTTCGAGCGCATCGTCGTTCAGGATGAGCACGACCTTGCAGTGCTTCTGGTCGCGCAGGTCGGAAATCAGGCCCAGCACATCCTTCATCGCCAGGTGGCGGCCCATGCGTTCAAGATCGTCAATGCAGATCAATCGGTCGCGCACGGACAGGAACGACAGCGACTGAAGCTCGGATGCATAATCGCCGGCCTGGGGCAGGTTCTGCAGGAATGAAAAGCTCTGCTTGCCGATCCGCTTGAACAAAGCCGCCGTATTGGATTTGAAGGTCTCGACCGTAGGGTCGGCGCCGATATCCTGAATCGAGATGCCGTTCTCGAAGATGGCATATTTAAGCTGGTCCAGGGAGTCGCGGCCAAACAACGAGACATAGGCGTAGGAACTGAGCGCGATGCCGTTTTTGTCCCGCGCTCGGCGCAGGATCGTATCCCAGCTGTAGGTCTTGCCGACGCCCCATTTGCCGCGCAGGCAAAGCACCTCGGGTTCGGGCGAGGCGAGAAACCGCTCGATTTCCTTTTCGACCAGAGCCGTAGACATTCACCCTCCCGACTCGCTTCGCCGCAGCCGGCGCGAATCACCCTAGGGCTATCATATTCTCGCCGTCAGGTCAGTGGGTTGCGATACTTCCGCGTTGCCGAAGAAGAACCAGTACCTCGGCAAGCCCCGCTATGTTGCGCAGCGCCTCGTCAGGCGAAATTCCGGGCACATGAACCCGCAGATTGAGCGAATCGCTCCCAGTTGCAGCCAAATCGGCGATCAGGCTTTCGGCGATCTCCTCGGGTGTTCCCTCGGTCAGCTGATTTTCCGCCCATTTGGTCTGGGATTCCTTGGGCGAATAACTCTTGTAGAGATCAACCTGTTTGGCGTGCCGCGCCTGCCCGCCGCCGCCGGATGCACCGGCCACCGAAACGCGGCGGACCAGCACGGTGGGTCCGGTTCCGCCTTGGGCGCGATAGGCATCGGACATCTCGCGGCAATACCAATTGGCGCTGACACCGGCGAACAGCATGCCTGCTCCGGCCTCGACGCAGCGGCGCACGGCAGCCTGGCTCATCGCGGCGCTGACCACCGGGATCGGATGCTCGACGCATCGCTTGATCGCGACGTCGCCCGCCAGAACCCCGGCGTCACGCCCCGCCAGGGCCGCGGTCACGGCATTTAACCCGGCCGCGAACCGGGGGATCAAATTGTCCTTGTTCGTGCCCATGATGGTGAAGTCATCCTCGAGCGAACCCGCCGCGACGCCCAATCCGACCCGGCCTGGGAAGCGGGCGCCAAGCCATGCCAGTTCCTCCGCCACCAGCGCCCAGGGCCGGAGTGGCAGCAGCAGCGGACAGGGCGCAGCCCACCCCTGAGGCATCGCCTCCAGCAGCCAGCCCGCCATCTGCACGGGGTTCGGCATATAGCCGCCGAAGCCGCCGTGATGCTCGCTGGTCATCACCCCGTCGAAGCCGACCTCAGCTGCCAGCGCCGCCTGACCCCGCAGCACAGTGACGATGTGGTCGGCCGGCAGGTCGTTATGAGGGTAGAGGCGAAGCGAGATCGATCCGGGCGCGAAAGGCGGCAGAGTCACCATCTATTCGGCCGGCTTCGCAGCCACGCCTTCAACCGCCCAGCGTTGGCGCAAATCCTTGAGCCACGACGGGAATTCGATCGGCGGGTCAGGCAGCACCTTCGCCCCCTGCTCCGCCAGCACCTTCTGGAAAATCTCCGGGTCGTCGCCCCAGGACCGGGGGTCGCCCATCATTACCTCGAACAGCACCGTGCCTTTAGGACCCGCCACGAACGGGCCGAAGGCCGCGCCGAATGGCAGCTCGATATGGGTGCCCGCCGGGCAGTAGCGCCCGCCGCAGGTCATGTCGCCCGAGATCACGAAGACGACATGCGGGCTGTAATGGCCGTGGCGACGGATGATGATGCCCGGGTCCCACTTGGCATAGAGCGACAGATATTGCGGGTCCGGCGAGAAGGCGAACCATTTCTCCCAGATCGACGCCTTGGTTCCGTCGGCCCGCTGAACCGATCGAACTTCCTGCCATTTCTGGTCGGGGTCGTCGAGGTGACGGAAGGTCGGCTCCAGTCCGGGCACTTTGGGGCTCGGCGCGGCGGTGTCGCTCATAGTATCTTCCCCCTCGAATAACCAACCAACAGGTTGGTCGTATTCGTAAATGCCATGACAGGCCTAGGGCAAGAGGTTATCGTCACCCCAAGACCGGCAAAACCTCCGCAACACGATAACGCGGACGGAATGGGAGGACGTATTGAGCGATCAGGGGTTTGGGCAGCACGCGACAATCAAGGGCTTCCGCGAATGGATGGCTGTCGCGATCATGTTGAGCGGCGGGCTGATGCTGGCCCTGGTCGTCTCGGCCATGTCGCCGGTGGCGGCTGAGGCCGCGAAATATTTCTCCAAGAATGGCGACGGCGACCTCGTGACCCAGATGATCGTCACCGTGCCTGCGATCGGCGTGATCGTCGGCGGGCCGCTCTGCGGCTGGCTGATCGCGCGGTTCGGTTCCAAGCGCTTCCTGCTGGTGGCACTGGCGGTATTCGGCACGGTGGGCTCGGCCGGTCTCTATCTCGACAATGCGTTTGTCCTGCTGATCAGCCGCTTCCTGCTGGGCCTTGCGACGTCGGGCATTGTGACAGCGATGATCACGATGATCAGCGAGCATTTCACGCCCGAGGCCCGCGCCCGCATATTGGGCTATCAGAGCGCGACCGGCGCGTTTTCCGGCGTGCTTGCGATTTTGGCCGCCGGACAGCTCGGCAAATATGGCGGCTGGCGCGCACCATTCAGCCTTTATCTTCTGGCCTTTCCGGTATTGATCCTCGGCGTCATCTATCTGCCAGCAACGGGCCGGCGGGTGCAGACCGCCGCGCAGAAGGCCACTGTCGAAACCGGGCAACTGCTGCGTCTCTGGCCGATTTATCTGATGATCATTCCGATGTTCATCGCGGTCTATATGCCGAACATCCAGGTATCGTTCCTGCTGCGCGACGACGGCGTCACCAGCGCACCGATCCAATCCTATGTGATCCTGACCGGCGCACTGACGGTCGCCATCGCGGCCCTGTTTTACGGCCGCCTGCGCCGGCGATTGAGCTCTGCGCAAATCATGATGGCCTGCTTCATCTTCCAGGGCCTCGGAATCACGATCATGGGCTTTACCACCAGCGCTGCTGTGACTGCGATGGGCTGCGCCATCCTGGGCATCGGGACCGGCATTTCGAACCCCATGATCTCAGACCTGATCGTCGCGCGCACTTCGCACGAACTGCGCAGCAAGGCGATCGGCCTCAGCTATACCGCACGCTATTCCGGCGATTTCATCAATCCGGGGATCATGTTCCCGCTGCGCATAACCTTCGGCCTGCATAGCGCCTTCATCATCGTCGGCATTCTGTTCCTGGCCGGCGTCGCCATCGCCGCCGCTTGGCGCCAGGCAATCGCCAAGCCGGCACCGGCGGCCGGGTAGTAAGGCGTCACCCGTCCCGCATGAGATGAAGGACGCGTTGATAGTCCTGACCGCCATATAGAATGCGGACGATAAGAACTTCGGTCGGGTTCATCTGAAAGATAATCGTCGCACGTCGCTCGAACCCGATGGTGCGCAGGCCCGGCCAGATCTCGTCCCAGCTCGTCCCGCGTTCGGGGAAGGTTGTGAGCGCCATGCAAACAGCCTCGATCCGGTCTATTTAGCCGCCCGCTATGGCATGACCCGATTCCTCGGCGATATAATCATAAAGTTTAAACAGGTCGGCTTCAGCCGCCGACCTGAAACTGACCGCGAAGGTCATTTCCCGGTCGATTGTTCCCGCTTCGCGTGATGCTGGCGAAGGCGTTTGAACACCTCGTCCGCCGGAACGCTCGGACTGGGATCGGCGAAAGCCTCGTCCACCCGCTTGCGTAGCCAATCTTTGACTGCGCTTTCCTCCCGGTCGAGTGCCCGCACGGCGGCACGCACAACCTCGCTGGCCGATGCATAGGCGCCGGACTGCACGCGTGCTGCAACATGGTCGTGAAGATCACCCAAAGTCACGGTGATCGGACGGCTTGTGCGGCCCATAAGCTTCTCCCGGCGCAATAACTATGACACTGTCATACTAAATTTGCCTCGGCACAGATGCAAGCGCCTTACGTTGCAAACGTCTTGAACTCTCGCCCGTCCCCGATAGGTTAGACCTATCAAAACAGGCGCGGTCACGAAGCCGCACAGGGGAACATATGACCGATATTCGCGTGATGGGCGCTGAACAGAACACGTTGGGCGAAGGGCCCTTGTGGGACGTGGATGAACAGCGGCTCTATTGGATCGACACCATGAACAGCCAGATTTTCCGCGCCACCGCCGACGGCCGGGAAGTTGAGCACTGGACAGTCCCCTCCCCCATCGGGTCGCTGGCGCTGCGCCGCAAAGGTGGGGCGCTGCTGGCGCTGGAAACCGGCCTGCATCTTTTCGACTTCAAGACCGGAAAGGCCGAACCGCTCGGCAACCCGGAAGACGGCAAGGAACATGTGCGGCTGAACGACGGCAAAGTCGATGCCCAGGGCCGCTTCATCGTCGGCTCGCTCGATATGGCGATGTATTCGCCCACCCCGCCGGCCCATGCGCGCGGGAACCTCTACCGCGTCGATCACGACCTCAGTCTCCATGTGCTGGACACCGGCATCGGCTGTTCAAACGGACCGTGCTGGAGCCCGGATGGCCGCATCTTCTACTTTGCCGATACCTTCGCCGGGGCGATCTATGCCTATGACTGGGATACGAAGACCGGCACCCCGTCGAACCGGCGCGAATTTACGAAGGGGCCCAAGCTGCCGGGCCTGCCCGACGGCGCGACCGTCGATTCCGAGGGTTATTACTGGAACGCCTTCAACGGCACGGGCGCCGGACAAGGCGACGTGCGGCGCTTCGCACCCGACGGCACGTTGGACAGGCGGATAGAGCTGCCGTCGCTGAAGGTGACCAGCCTGATGTTCGGCGGCCCCGATCTGGATATTCTCTATGTCACGACGATGTCGATGAAGGGTTTCCCAGAAGACCGCGACAGTGACGGTAGCCTGTTCGCCGTCCACGGCCTGGGCATCCGCGGATTGCCGGAGCACCGGTTTGGGGGATAGCTCAGCCTATAGCGGCATGAATTCCCCGCCATTCACGTCCAAAGCGACGCCGGTGATCGCCGAGGCGTAGTCGGACAGCAGGAAAACCACCGCCCGTGCGCATTCCAGGTCGGTCGGGATGCGGCCGATGGGGATATTTGCGGCGACTTCGGCGGTGATCTGCTCCAGCGTGATGCCGCGCGCCTCGGCCCGCTGCTTCAGCGCGCCCTCGACTGGCGCCCCCCACATCCAGCCCATGCGCGTGGCATTGACCCGGATGCCGTATTTGCCGAACTCGGTCGCCAGCTGCCGCGTGGCGCTGTTCATGGCGGCCTTGGCGGTGCCGTAGTCGCCATGGCCGGGAACGACGCGGACCGACGAGCGGGTGCTGACATTGACGATCGCACCGGCCTTCTGCTGTTTCATCGCCGGCAGGACCGACTTGATCATGCGCAGCGCGCCGAAATGGGTAACGTTCATATTGGCGATCCATTCCGCCAGATCACCGTCCTCGAAAGTGATGAAATCCTTATGGCGATAGGCGCTGTTCACCAGCCCGTCGATCCGGCCGAAGGCCTCCATCGTCGCGGCGGCCAGGTGGTTGCACTGGGCATCTTCGGCAACGTCGGTCGGCACGGCGATGGCCTTGCCGCCCTTGACCTCGATCTCGGCTACGACGTCGCGCACGAAACCCGCTGAGCGGGCGGATACAGCCACCTTCGCGCCCTCATCGGCGCAGAGCAGGGCCAACTTGCGGCCCATGCCGGGGCCAACGCCCGTGATAATGACGCTTCTGTCCTTGAGCAGCATGACGTTCCTCCCCTTCCGACGCATCATTGCTTGACACACGCCGGTCCAGCCATTCCGATACAATGAAATCGCGCGGGGAAACAGCATGACGAGCGCCATAACGGCTAAGGCCGACCACGGCCCCAATATTGCCATCCCCGGCGCGGTTCTGCGCCACCATAAAGCCTGAAAGCACCTCATGGACTCCCCGCTACTGACCGCCCACGCCGATGGCGTTCTCACCATCACGCTGAACCGGCCGCACCGGCTGAACGCCTTTACCGCAGAGATGCATCATCTGATGCTGGATGCCTTGCGCGATGCCCAGCGCGACCCCGGCGTGCGGGTGATCCTGGTCAAGGGCGAAGGACGCGGTTTCTGCGCCGGCTATGACGTGGCGGAGGGCGGCAAGCCTGCGCCGGGCGACGATATCGCTGCCAAATGGGACGGCGACCCGAAATGGACGTCGGTCGAGAATATCGCAGCGCGGCTGCGCGAAGATGCTGAGATTCCCTATCTGTTGCACACGATGCCCAAGGTGACCATCGCCGCGGTCCGCGGCCCCGCCGCCGGCAGCGGCCTGTGCCTGGCTGCCTCCTGCGACTTGCGCATCGCCTCGGACACCGCGGTCTTCAAGACTGCCTTCAGCTCCCTCGGCCGCTGCGGCGACCCGGGGGGCAGCTATTATATCTCAAAGCTGCTCGGCCCGGCGAAAACTCGCGAATTCTACTATCTGGACGAAAAGATGGACGCCGCCACGGCCCTTGCCCATGGTTTGGTGAACCGGGTGGTTACGGATTGCGAACTGGATGCGGCGGTCGGCTCACTGGCGGCGAAACTGGCCCATGGTCCGACCGCGGCCTACGGCTATATCAAGCAGAACATCAATTTCGCCGAGACGGCGACCTTGCCGGAGGTGCTGACCAGCGAGGCCCTGGCCAACGCCCGCGCCAGCCAGACCCATGACGCAAAAGAGGCGGTGCAGGCCTTTCTGGAAAAGCGCCCGGCAAAGTTTCAGGGATACTGAGGATGACGAATACGCAAAACGGTGCGCCGCCGATGCTCGGGCTGATGCAGGAATGGCCGCTCACGCTCGATAAATTCATCGAACATGCAAAGCGCTGGCACGGAAAGCGGGAAATCATCTCGCGCCGCGCCGACGGCAGAATCGAGCGGCGCAATTATATGCAAGTGTACGACGACGCCATGCACATCTCGGGCGCTCTGCTTGCCGCCGGGATCGGGACCGGTGACCGGGTGGCGACGCTGGCGATGAACAGCGTCGAGCATTTGGCGGCCTGGTACGGCATTTCGGGCATCGGCGCGGTCTATCACACGCTGAACCCGCGGCTGTTCCTGGATCAGCTGGTCTATATCGTCAATCATGCCGACGACAGGTTGATATTTGCCGACGGCATGTTCGCGCCGATCTTGGCCGGGTTGCTGCCGCGATGCCCGGGCGTTCGCCGGATCGTCTATCTGACGCCGCCGGCTGAGCCCGTGATACTGCCCGTTCCCTCGGGCAGTCTGGAGGATTTCGTCGCCGGCCATGACGGCACCTATGCCTGGGGCATGTTCGACGAGCACAGCGCCGCCGGGCTTTGCTACACCTCAGGGACAACCGGCCTGCCCAAAGGCGTGCTCTATTCCCACCGCTCCAACTTCCTGCATGCGCTGATCTCGATATCGCCGGACGTGCTGAACCTCAGTTCCGCCGACACGATCCTGGCGATCGTACCGATGTTCCATGCCAACGCCTGGGGTCTGGCCTATGCCACGCCGGGGATCGGCGCGAACCTGGTACTACCGGGGCCGCGGCTGGACGGGGCCTCGGTGCATGAACTGATCATCAAGGAAAAAGTTACCTTTGCCGCTGGCGTGCCCACCGTATGGCTGGCGCTCCTGGATTATCTCGACGCCCAGGGCCTGGACCTGGGTACGCTGAAGCGGGTCATCATCGGCGGCTCTGCGATGCCTGAGACGATGCTCCACCGCTTCCGCGACCGCGGGGTCGAGGTGACCCATGCCTGGGGCATGACCGAAATGTCGCCGATGGGCACGGTCTGTGCGCTGACTCCGCCGGTGACGGACATGCCCTTCGAGGAACAGATTCCCTATCGCATGAAACAGGGACGCCCGCCCTTCACCATCGACATGCGTCTGGTGGATGAGGACGGCAAGGTTCTGCCCCATGACGGCCAGACGGTCGGTCATCTGCAGGTACGCGGGCCGGGGGTAACGAAAGCCTATCTGGGTGAGGCCGATCACGCGCTGGACGCGGAGGGCTGGTTCGACACTGGCGACATCGCCACCATCTGCCCCTACGGCTATATGCAGATCACCGACCGCGCGAAGGACGTCATCAAGTCCGGCGGCGAGTGGATCAGTTCGCTCGAGATCGAAAGCGCGGTGTCGATGCACCCCAAGGTCGCGCTCGCCGCCGCCATCGGCGTGCCGCACCCAAAATGGGCCGAACGCCCGGTGCTGTTCCTGACTCTGCGGCCGGGCCACGAAGCCGAACCGGAGGAATTCATCGAGTTCCTCACCACCCGCATCGCCAAATGGTGGCTGCCCGACGCCGTCTATTTCCTGGACGAAATCCCCGTCGGCGCGACCGGCAAGGTGGACAAGAAAAAGCTGCGCGTGATCTGCGGCGAGATGGCGGGGGTAGCCTGAGTTTGCGAGGAGAGCGAAATATGAGCGGAGCCTGGAAAAGAATTCTGGTCGACTGTTTCACGCCGGAGGAACTGGCGGGATGGCGGGCCGCGAAAGAGCGGCTGGGGCCCAGCTTCGACCATGCCGGTCATGCCGCGGCATGGGCAGACTATAATGCCCGCGTCCAGGCGGCCCTGCCACTGACCCCGGATTCGGATGAGACCAAGGCGATCGTCGCCGAATGGGATGCCTTGTGCGCGGACTATAAGACCGTCGCAGACCCGAAGATGCTGCACGGCCCCAAGCCGCTGTGGGCTTTCCCGATGATGTTGGACGACCCGGAGATGTTTATCAAACGGTGAAGATATAAGGAGGCGTCATGCACCCGGTAACCAGACTTCACTTTGCCACTTTGGCAGCTCTGGCCATCTGTCCTGCCGGCGCGATCGCCGCATCCGCTCCGCACGTCGGAACCTGGAAGATGAACCCAGCCGAATCCTTGAATATGGCAGACCCGGGCGGGTCGCAGACCACCGTCATCAGGCGGCACGACACGGTGCTGGACTATACCTGGACCGGGATAAGCGCCGATGGAAAGACCGATACCTTCTCATTTTCCGGACCGGTCGACGGCAAGGAGAAGCTGCTGCCCGGCGGCGACGGGCTGCGCGGCGCGATGGTCCGCACGCCGGAGGGGGTGATCGAGGGCAAGCTGAAGTTCAAGGACGGCTCGTCCGAGGATAAATACTGCATCCTGTCGGCGCCCAAGAAACTCACCTGCTTCGCGACCTTTATCGACGCTGCCGGCAAACAGTCGCTCTATAAGGAAGTGTTCGACAAGATGTAGGTGGGCCGCCTATTTCGCGGGGACCACCGCCGGCTTTGGCTGCGTTCCCGGCGGGCCCGGCGAGTGGTCGAAGGTTTGGAAATAGCAGGTCTCGCCGCGGACCTCGATCGAATCGAACTTGTCGAGCGGTAGAGGCGGCGTGGAGCGGAAGCCGACATGTTCAGAGAAAGGCAGATCGGTGCAGGGCGACATGAAGGTCGCATAAAACCATTTTCGGTCGTCGGATTCGATATAGATCCCCTTTGATCCGTCAGCGCGCCAATCATAGATATTGCCGAATTCGACAAAGGATATGCTGGCGGCCGCCGGCGACTTGGCGCTGCCGTTCTGGCCCTGCATGGCGCAACCGCCGAGAAGCGCGGCCGCGGCGGCGATCAGGAGAAAAGATTTGCTCATAGGAACCCTCACCGACCCCATAGGATCACTCTTCCCTATTTACGGATGAACCGGTGATATTCCGGCGGTGGTGAAGAGAGTTTGCTTCGCTCGCAGTGACGATAAAATCTCTCACCCGCCCTTTACGAACTTGCCGTCTTTCACGATGGCGCGGATATTCTCTTTTTCGCCCAGCAGCTTGATGTCACGGGTAGGGTCGCCTTTGACCACCAACAGATCGGCGATGGCACCCTCGGCGATGCAGCCCAGCTTGCCAGCCATGCCGATGAATTCGGCGGCATTGGCAGTCGCCCAGCGGATCACCTCAACCGCCGGCACGCCGCTTTCAACATAGAGCTCGAGCTCCTTGTTATAGATGCCGTGCGGAGTCATGGCCGTGCCCCAATCGTCGCCGATCAGGAATTTCGCGCCCTTCTTGGCGGCATAGGGCAGAACGCGCGACATGCGGTCCAAATCGCGCTGGATTTCGACCGCCATCGGCTTTTTCTCCCATCCCAGCCCGTCATCGACCATCCGCTGGATCACCGCCTTGGGGAAATACATCGAGGGGCAGACCGATACCCCGGCCTCGACGATGGCGTCGATACATTCCTCATCCATCTCGTCGGCATGGTCTAAGAGGTCGATGCCGGATTCGATGGCGTTGAAGATGCCCCGCTTTGTGTCGACATGGGAGCGCACCTTCTTGCCCCGGTCATGTGCCGCCTGAACAACGGCGTCGATCTCATCCTGCGCCATCGAGACATGGCCCTTGCCATAGATCAGCGCATGGCCGGCATCGGCGAATATCTTGATAATCTCGGCGCCTTCCTTGATTTCCTGCCGCACCGCGCGGCGGAATTCATAGGGGCCGTCGCAGATCGACTGCGCGCCCTTGTTTAAGGCGCCCCACCACCAGAATTCGGGAAAGTCGTTTGCGTCACCCGTAGTGATCAACCAACGGCCGCAGGGAATAACGCGCGGTCCTTCGACGATGCCGTCGGCAATCGCCCATTTCAGCTGCGCATCGAGCGCATCGCCCGTCGCCGCGCCGATCACGGTCGTATAGCCGGCCGCCAGCGCCATCTGGGCATGCTTCAGCGCCACCAACATCAGATAGCCCGGCGGCTTTTCCAACCCCACGGGCGGGCAGGCGAAATCGATCCCGCGATAGGACCCATGCCAGTGCGACTGCACCAGCCCGGGCATCAGCGTGTCGCCTTTCAAATCGACGACCTTGTCCCCGGGCTGAACCATGATCGTGCCGTCACCGGCAACCTGGGTGATCGCGCCGTCGTCGACGACAACGGTCATATTCGGCTTTGCCGCCGAAGTGCCGTTCAGCAAATTGGCTGCCGTAAAGATCGTCCGCGCCATCGCTTCCTCCCATATCCGCCATCACCGCGATGCGCCGCCGGTGGACGAAAACCAATCAATTGCTTGGTAGACTATTCCAGCAGCGGCGGGAGTCAAGGAAGGCCGGATGTGGTCGCCTCTTTACCCGGACAATTCATCGCGGCACACGCGCTTCTAGGACTGGTCTTTCGGGTGTAAAAGCACGATATCCAATCTGCTTCGCCTCCGTGATCGGCTGTGCGGCACGACAAGGCGGAATACCGATATGAAAACCCAATCCGGCACCGGCGTCGCAACCGACGATATCGTCTATCCGGCGGCAATCCCCTTTGTCCTGGTCCACCTGGGCTGCTTTGCCGCCATCTGGACGGGCGTCACTTGGCAGGCCGCTGCTCTTTGCGTGGCGCTTTACGGTGTGCGCATCTTCGCGATCGGCGCGGGCTATCATCGTTACTTTTCCCACCGCGCCTACACGACCGGCAGGCTGTTCCAGTTCCTCCTCGCCTTTCTCGCGCAGAGCACGACCCAGAAGAGCGTCCTCTGGTGGGGCGCCAAGCATCGGCACCACCATGCCTATTCCGACACGATCCATGACGTGCATTCGCCGCGGCATAAAGGTTTCGTCTACAGCCACATAGGATGGATTTTCGCGCGCAAGCACGACAAGGCGGACCTCGGCAAAATCGCCGATTTCGCGCGCTATCCCGAACTCATGCTACTGCACCGCTTCGAACAGGCGCCGTCGGTCCTCTTGGCGGGCTTCTGCTTTCTCGTCGCGGGATGGCCGGGTCTGGTCGTCGGCTTTCTGTGGAGCACAGTGCTGGTCTATCACGCCACCTTCTGCATCAATTCGCTGGCTCACGTCCGCGGCGCCAAGCGCTATGTGACCGGCGACGATTCCCGCAACAACTGGCTGCTGGCGGTAATGACGATGGGCGAGGGCTGGCACAANNCGCCAGGGCTTCCGGTGGTGGGAGTTCGATCCGACCTATTACATATTGAAGTCGCTGTCGTGGGTGCGTGTGGTCCGCGACCTGAAGGCGCCGCCAGAGTCGGTCTTGCGCAACGAGCACGGGTTGGGCATCAAAGTCATCGACCGCGCCGCCGAGCAACTCGCGGCCAATTTCAATTCCGAGCGGATCGCACAGGCCATTTCATCGGCACTGCACGGGCCGGAACTGACCGCGCTCCAGGAAGCCTTAAGCCGGGCCCATCACCGCGCGACCGAGGTTCTCGGCGGGCTGCACCTGCCGCAACTGCCGACGCGCGACGAGTTCCTGGCAGAGGCCAAGGCCATGTTTGCACGCACGCGCTCGCTCGACGACATCGTCGACCGTGCCTACGAATTCCTGCTGACCTCGGTCGGTAGCCACCTGACAGTGCAGGCGGTGCAACCGGCCTAGCCTGAGCCTCAGCCCGATTTCAAATGACGGTCGAGAAACGCGACCGTCCGTGCATCGGCCAGGGCGGCTGCTTCGGGCAGATAGCGTACGCCGTCCTTGCGGGCGAAGGCATGGTCGGCGCCCGGGTAGATATGGGCTTCGGCGTCGGGGATAGTCGCTAAACGGCGGACGATCTGCTGCTGCCCTTCGGGCGGGACGAAACGATCTTCGCCTGCGATATGCAGCATGACCGGATGGGTTATGTGAGCAGCTTCATCCAGCGATTTTTCGATCCCGACGCCGTAATAGCCGACGGAGGCATCGGCGCTGGAACGGGTCGCCATCAGATAGGCGAGCTTACCGCCCAGACAGTATCCCAGAGTTCCGGCGATGCCGTTGGATCGAGAGTGGCCGCGGACCCAATCCAGCGTGGCATATAGATCGTCCATCGCCTTGGCCTCGTCGAAGACCGCATGGATCTTCATCGCCAAATCCCAGCCCGCGGGCGAATCCGGATCGTAATCCAGGTCGGGCTGAAACCGCCACAAAAGGTCGGGGGCGACAGCGATATAGCCGCGCGCGGCATACTCGTCGCAGATAGCCCGCAGATTTGCGTTCACGCCGCGAATTTCGAGGATCACGACAATTGCGGGTGCCGGGCCGTCGCCCGGCGGCAGGGCCACATAGGCGTTGAAAGCACCGTCGAGCACGTCGATTCTGGCCTTGCTCATGCCGGCCTCACTACCGCGATCACTTCGCGCGCGAACCAATCGATATTGTCGAGGTAATGCCGCCTGTCCCGGCAGGGCAGAGCGATCGAGGTCCAGGTGACCCCGACTTCGGCCAGTGCGGCCAGTCCGTCGACGATGGGCGCGGCCTCCGGCGCGTCTGTCGTCTGCATGGTCATGGCGAAAGGCGTCATGCAGACATCCAGCGGCTTGATACGACCAATCTTGTCGCCCATCTCCTTGGCCTGCTCGATCTTGCGCTTCAGGTCTTCGACGGAGGCAATCTCGTCGGTACGCACCCGGGCGCTGAACTTGCCCTTAACCGGAAAGGGGGACCAGCCGTCGCAGGTTTCAACCGCGCGGCGAATCGCACGGTCGCCGTTGCCGCCGACCCAGATCGGCGGGTGCGGATGCTGAAGCGGAACCGGCAACGCGGTATTGCCGTCGGCCTGAAAATACTGGCCGGAAAATGCCACAGATTGGCCGGTCCAGACCAGTTTCATAAGCTCGATCGCCTCATCCATCAGTACGCCGCGCCCGGCGAATTGCGCGCCCAGAGCCTTAAATTCACCCTCCAGATAGCCCGAGCCGATCCCCATGATGACCCGCCCTCCCGACAGTACATCCAGGCTGGCCACGGACTTGGCGGTCATGAAGGGGTTGCGATAGGGGATGACGATGATATTCGCGTGAAGCTTGAGTCGGGTGGTCGCCGCCGCTGCGAATGAGAGGGCAACAAAGGGGTCCAGGGCGTGATGCCCGCCGGACTGCAGCCAGCGATCGGACGGGGCCGGATGGTCGGTCACATAGCAGGCGTCGATTCCCGCCTGCTCCAGCGCCTGGGTCATCTCGGCAATAGCCGGATAGGTCAGGAATTCGGTCGGGCTGTGCACCCGTTCGAGCGGCAGATGATAGGAAAACTTCATGCTGACACCGGCGCGGCGCGGTTCATCGCGACGCTCAACATCGCCGCGACGACGAAGGCGCCGCCCAGAACAACGAAGGCGCCGTGCAGCCCGACCGCGACCGCCAACGGAGCGACGATCACCGGATTGGCGAAGTCGCCGAGATAGCGCGCGGTATAGCCAAGGCCCGCAGCGCGCCCGCGCGCGTTCGGGCCGGCCCGAGTGATCAGCATATTATTGGCCTGAGGGTTAAGCAGACCTGTGCCTATCCCAGAGATCGCGCAGCCGACCGCTACCTGGATCGCCCCTTGCGACAGCCCCATGACAACGATCCCGGCGCCAATCGCCGTTGCGCACAAGGCCAGCATCGCACGGTCGCCGAAGCGATGGCGCAACGGGCCGTACATCGCCGAGCCCGCACCGACCATCAGCGCGCTCGAAGACAGAACCAGGGAATTGACCGAGGGCTTCATCACCCCATTCGCCGCCAGCAGGAACGACACTTGAAGCGTCGGCATAAAGGAGCCGACGAACAAGGCGGTGATAACTGCGATCGGCACCCATAATGCGATCAGCGCCGCCCAGGCATCGGGCTGGGCGGCTGCGCGCGGCAAGCGGTCGGCGCGCGCCGGCCGCTTGGGAATGGCGACCGCGGCGGCCAGAAACACCAGAAAGGCGATCAGATAAAGCGCGAATGGTGCGCGCCAGCCCGCCCATTCGGCCAGCGGCCCGGCGGCCATGATGATCGACAAGGCTGCGAGGGCTCCGACTGCGGCCTGATAACCCAGAACCCGGGCGCGCATATCGGCCTCGAAATACTCGCTGATCATTATCAGCGTGGCAGTGACGATGCCCGCCGCCGAAACGCCGAGAATAAAGCGCGTGGCGACCAGCAGACGGATATCGTCCAGATAGAGGCCGGCAGACCCGCTAAAGCCGAAGACCAACAGGATCACCAAAAGGAAATTGCGTGCGCCTACCCGTTCGATCACCCAGCCGGTGATCGGTGCGCCGATCATGATGCCGATCGATGGAACGGTCGCGATCCCATAGGCCACCGTCTTGCCATAGCCGCCGCTACCGAAATGATCGGACAGCATATGCATGATCGGTGACACCGCGGTGACGACAAGCGCAACAAAGGTCGTCCCTGAGAGCATCACCATGATCGCCAGCCAGGTCTGAAGGCGGGAAAGCGGCTTGCCGCTCGCCGGATCGATCAAAACCAGCCTTGGGGCTGACATAGTATCCAATGAAATCCCCTGTTCTTACTGCTTCGGCCGCTACGACACGGCTCTGTTACCGGACACATTACTCGGCCCGACGGGTTTGTCGCCCGCGATCGATACGCGCTGCATCACCCGCCGCGACGTATAATCCGCCACGGCATAATGCTGAAGCGCGCGGTTGTCCCAGAAAGCGACATCGCCCACTTTCCAGTGCAGCCGGACTTGGAATTCCGGACTGTTCACATGACGGTTGAGAAAGCGCAGCAGCATATCGCTTTCGGTCTGTGTGAGCCCGTCGATCGAGGCTGTCCAGTTGGCGTTTACGTTCAGCATTTTCGTGCCAGTTTCGGGATGGACCCGAACCACCGGGTGTGAGACCGGGGGCCATTGGGAAAGGCTGTCGCGTACGCTGGCGCCGGCGACATGTTTGGTTCGCTCCACCATAAGTTCCAGAGAATTGGTTGCTGTCAGGCCGTCCAGAAACGACTGCATAGCCGGCGACAGAGCGTTATAGGCGGCGCTCATACTGGCGAAACAAGTGTCACCTCCGACGTGTGGCATGATGCGCGCTTGGAGGATCGCGCCCATCGGCGGCGTTTCCATATAGGTGGCATCGGCGTGCCAGGAATCGGCCCCCTCCCCCTTCGGGGCGACCTGGTCCAGCATCAGAACCTCGGGCCGCTCGGACAATTTCGTGCGAAACAGGGGCATATCTATCTCGCCGAAATAATTGGCGAAGCGCACGTGCTCGTCCACGGACAACAGAGGCTGATTACGGAAGAACAGCACGAAATGTTCGCGCAAGGCAGCCCGAATGGTGGCAAGGGTCTCTAGGTCCAACGGCTGCGACAGGTCGACACCGGTCACATCGGCACCGACGGCGGCGGTTACCGGCTCGATCAATACCTGCTTTCCGGCCAGCCTTACGTCCAAAAAAACCCCCAAGTTCCCGCCGCGCCGCCCGTAAAGCCCAAGCGTTATGAGTCCATCTTAGCGGGTCCGAACGGTTTGTCGCCGGTGATCGTGACACGCTGCATCACACGGCGCGAAGTATAGTCGGCCACCGCATAATGCTGGACTGCGCGGTTGTCCCAGAAGGCCACGTCGCCCTGGTTCCAATGCAAGCGGACCTGAAATTCTGGGCTCTTCACATGGTCCAGCAGGAATCGGAGCAAGGCGGCGCTTTCCTCGCGCGCCAGCCCATCAATCGACTGCGTCCAGTTCGCGTTGACGTTCAGCATCTTGGCGCCCGTTTCGGGATGAACGCGCACTACAGGATGCGAAACCGGGGGCCAGGCCGAAAGACTGTCGCGAAGAGATGCGCCGGCGACATGCTTGGTCCGTTCCACCATCTGTTCCAGTGAATGGGTCGCGGTCAGACCGTCTAGGAAGCCCTGCATCACCGGCGACAAGGCGTTATAGGCGGCGATCATGCTGGAAAAACAAGTGTCGCCGCCAATATTGGGCAGTGTCCGCGCCTGCAGGATCGACCCCATCGGTGGGGTTTGCATATAGGTGTTGTCGGCGTGCCAGGAGTCAGCGCCCTCCCCCTTCGGCGCCACCTGATCCAGCACCAGAACCTCCGGCCGTTCGGACGACTTGGTGCGGAACAGCGGCAGATCGACCTCGCCAAAATATTTGGCGAAGCGCACATGTTCGTCGACCGACAGCAATGGCTGGTCGCGGAAGAACAGCACCAGATGATCGGTCATAGCCTGACGCAGGGTCTTGACCGTATCGCCGTTCAGCGGCTGAGACAGATTCAAGCCGCGCACATTTGCCCCCACTGACGCCGTGGACGGTTCAATTCTTATACTGACCGACATCCCCATCTCCCCCACGCGGGCACAGCGGCTGCCCGATATTCCCGAAAAGCTTAGTGACGCGATTTATCAAAAGCAACCATTTGCTTGGTTTCCGATTACCTATAAGATTGATCGAAACACCATGGGTCGGCATGCTATCCTATAGCGGATAAGCGGCCGATCGATGCTGAGCAGTTTGTGACGGGATGGAAAGAGGAATTCGGGGATGAGCGATCAAAAGAGCGAGTATGACCTGATCATCCGAGGCGGCATGGTCGTCGACGGCTCCGGCCTGCCGCGCCGCCGTGTCGATGTCGGCATCCGCGACGGCAAGGTCGCCAAGCTGGCTCACCTGGAAGGCCATACGGCCGAGCAGGAAATCGATGCCAAGGGAATGATCGTCGCCCCGGGCATCGTCGACGCCCACACGCATTACGATCCGCAGATCACCTTCGATCCCTATGCCACCATGTCCTGCTATCATGGCGTGACCACGATCATGGCCGGCAATTGCGGATTTTCGGTCGCGCCCTGCAAGCCGCAGGACCGCGAATTCCTTCAGGGAATTTTCGCCCGGGTCGAAGATATGGACCCGATCGCGATGAGCGGTATTACCTGGGACCAGTTCGAAACCTTCAAGGAATTCCTGGACAGCCGCAAAGGCCGACTGGGGGTCAATTTCGCCTGCTATATCGGCCACTCCAACCTGCGCCGCTGGGTGATGGGCGAAGACGCGAACAAGCGCGCCGCGACCGATGCCGAAATCGCCGCCATGTGCAAGATGGTGGGCGAAGCGATGGATGCGGGTGCCGCCGGGTTTTCCTCATCCGCTGCACCGACCCATCTGGATATTCATGACAAGCCGGTACCATCGCGCCTGGCCGAACCCAAGGAGGTTCTGGCGCTGGTGACCGAAGTCGGCAAGCACGGCGCGGGTTCGATCGCCTATCTGCCGTCCAGCGCCATCGGCGGCATCACCAAGGAAGACCAGGAATTCATGATCTCGCTGGGCCAGGCGAGCGGCCTGCCGGTGATTATGCAGGGGCTGGGTGGGCGAAACAAAGTCGATGCCCCGACCGCGACCTGGGAAGCCTCGCAGATATTCCTCGACGATGCGGTCAAGCGCGGCGGCCCGGTCTTTTCGTTGCTGATCACCCGACCGTTCGACCGGTCGCTGGTGATCGGGCCGGCGAATCTGCATTACCGTGCGGTCCCGTCCTGGATGAATATGCTGAACCTGCCCGAAGCGGAACGCGCGGCACTGCTGCGTGACCCGAAGGCGCGCGAAGAACTTCGACGCGCGGTCGAGAATTACAACCGAGACCCGACGAAGGGTACCACCGTACCTCCGCCCATCTGGCCGACAGTCTTTGTCGATCGGGTTGCCGACCCGGCGCATAAGGCTCTGGAAGGCCGCTCGATCCAGGAACTGGCCGACGAACAGGGCAAAGCCCCGGCCGACGTCATTCTGGATCTGGCGCTCGCCGAGGATTTCAAGACCGAATTCCGTTGGCGCACCGAAAGTCCGGATTGGCGCGACGCGGTCGGCACCGCGCAGCATGACCCGCGCATGCTTATCGGCACATCGGACGGCGGCGCTCATCTGGCCAAGGATGACGGCGCGGATTGGAGCTCCTATTTCCTGCGCTCCTGGGTCATCGACCGGAAGGTCTGGACTCTTGAGGAGGGCGTGCGCCAGATCACCCAGATCCCGGCGGCTTTGCTGGGGTTGAATGACCGCGGAGTGATCAAGGTCGGCGGCTGGGCCGACATCATGATCTTCGACCCGGAAACAATCGGCCCATGGAAAAAGGAATTCACTCACGACCTGCCCGGAGGCGTCGGCCGGGTGAAAGCCTGGGGCAAGGGCGTCAAGGCGACCATCGTCAACGGCCAACCGATTGTTCTGGACGGAAAGCTGACTGACAGGCTACCCGGCCATGTCGTGGCCCCGCACTGAGGATCGCCGGATGCTCTCCGCCATTCCCTCTGAAGCCCTGTCGCGCAACGCGCTCCAGGTCAGCCCGGAGGGCGCGTCAGCAACCGATTTCATCGGCAGGCGCAAGGATACGTCCGATCATCCCTTGGCCTTCCTGGTTAACGGTCCACCGGCCTATGTGATCCCGCCGCATTTTCACGAGATCGACCAGTTTCAGATTTTCGTCGGCGGCAGCGCAACCTTGGGCAAGCACGCGGTCGCTCCCGGATCGGTCCATTATGCCGACGCCTACACGCCCTATGGGCCTATCACAGCGACGGGTGACGGCTTTAACTATTTGACGCTGCGGCCGAAATCGATCATCGGCTATCACGAGATGCCTGGCGGCGGGCCATTGCTGAAGCCCGTCAACGAGGCACGCGGCCGTCGCGGCCGGATGATGGTCGCCGATATTTTGCCCGGCCTGCCGGAAAGGAACGCTCGACAGGCGCTGTTCGACGAGGATGACGGCGTCGCCGCCTATCGCTTGTCAGCCAAGCCCGGAGCCGACCTGCCCCATCCCGATGTCGGTCACGGCGGGGCCTATTACGTGGTTCTGGAGGGGGAGATCACGGTCGACGGTCAGGCCTATCCTCCGCGATCCTGCATTTGGGTAGAGGAACATGAAACCCCGCCCGATATGATAGCTGGCGGAGACGGTGCGACAGTGGCTTTCATGTCCTTCGCGCGTCAAACGGACTGACCTGGAGCGATGTCACTCGGCACTAAGCCGCTGCCGGTCGGCGTCGAGGTGACCGGGCTCGACGCGACACAGCCGATACCGGACGGCGTCCGGAGCCAACTGCTCGATATCTTCATCCGGCACGGCGTGCTGCTGTTTCGCAACGCCGGGGAGTCGGCCGAAGCGCACATGCGGGTGGCCAAGTGTTTCGGGGAGTTGGAATGCCACTCGATCAAGGAAAGCTGGGTTGAGGGCAACCCGCATCTGATCGATATTTCCTATGTCCCGCCGCCTCCGGGCAAGCCATCGGTGACCCAGCCGATCTATGAGGTGGACGGCCGCAGGATGGCGGGATGGCTGCCCTGGCATACCGACCAGTGTTTCATGCCGAAGCTATCGCGCGGCGGCGTCCTGCGCATGATCCAGGTTCCGCCCGAGGGCGGGGCCACCGGTTTTCGCGACAAGATCGCGCTCTATGCCAGCCTGCCGGATAGACTAAAGCGGCGGATCAAAAACCGCTCGGTGATATACCGCTTCCAACCCCAGGCGACCCTCCACAAGTTCGGCAGGCCCGACGGTTTGAAGCTCATCAGCACCTCGTCCGCGATGGAGTCGATCTTAGACCGGCTGGAGCGGGATTTCCCCCCCTCGGTTCATCCGCTGGTCTATGCCCAGGCCGAGACCGGACGGAAAGTACTCAATATTTCGCCGGCCTATGCCGTCGGCATTGAGGGCATGGACAGCGCGGCTGGCGACGCGCTGCTGGAGGAAGTGATCGAATACTGCCTGACCTCCGACGCCGTCTATCACCATCCCTGGCAGAACGGCGACATGGTCGCCTGGGACAACTGGCGCATTCTCCACAATGCCGAAGGCACCCCGGAGCACCACACGCGCCTCGTCCAGCGCATCAGTATCGCAGGCGACTACGGGCTCGGGCGGCAGTTGGTTGAATCCGGCAGGGAGTTCCAGCAAGTACTGTGACGGCGCAGATCATCACCGCCGTTGCATATGACGACGGCGTTGAGGCCGACAGCGGCGCCCTGGTGCCGTGGTGGAGTTACACGAAGACCGTACTCGCAGCAGCCGCATTCGTGCTGGTTTCACAAAACCGTGTCGCTCTCGATGAACCGCTCACCGGCGGACGGTTCACTTTGCGGCAGCTGCTTTAGCACCGCTCCGGCCTTCCCGAATACGGGGACCTCGCTGCCTATCACGAGGCGGTCGCCGCGGGCGATGCGCCATGGCCAGTCGCCGATCTGCTGCGGCGAGTTAAGGCCGACACGCTCCTTTTCGAACCCGGACAGGGTTGGCGTTATTCCAACATTGGCTACCTGTTCATCAAGCAGATGATTGAAGATGCGACCAGCGCGCCAGTCGGCGAGGCGCTTCGCCGACTGGCGCTCGACCCTTTGGAAATCGACAAGGCCGCGATCGCCGCCCTGCCGTCCGATCTAAACGCGATCGCATGGAAAAATGCTACGAACTATCATCCCGGCTGGGTGTTTCACGGCCTCTTGATCGGTACCGCCGCCAGTGCCGCCATGTTTCTGCATCGGCTGCTCAATGGCCGATTGTTTCCCAACACATTGCTGACCGTGATGCGCACGCCTTTTTTTCTTAGGCGGCCCACTGCCCGATCGCCCTTGGGTCTCCTGCGCTTATGGTCTCGGTTTGATGTCCGGCGACGGAGAACCGAACGGGTATTATATCGGCCATACCGGCGGCGGCCCGGGTAGCAGCTCGGCGGTTTATCGCTACGCTGGTAGCGATGGACGCCAACGCACCGCGCGAACGGCATCCGCCTTTGCACCAGTTGAATCGTCCAGCACGGTCGAACGACGGGCTATGTCACTCGCTTATGGGCAACAAACTCCGGTCGAAAAAGCGTGACGCCTCCCGGTACTAAACCTCATCTAACACGATTTGCAGCCGATTCGGCGCAGGGCTAACGGGTGATCAGGTCTACGACCAAGGTCGGTTGCGCGGCTAAAATCCTCGAATCTTGATGGCGATGTCAGTTATCGCCCGCCTTATTGTATCTGCTCGCGGATCTGGTCTGATAGGCAATCGCATTGGCGCGTCCGTCCCATATACCGGGCAGTTCGCGCGCGACCCAGGTCTTGGAAAACCATTCTTTAGCCCGGTAGATAAATGCGTCCATATCGGTTGCTCCCGCGTTCCAATGCGGGGAGTGAACGGCGTTGCGACTTCAATGTTCCATCACAGTTTGGACCGGTAATTTATGCCGCGCTCAACTCTTGGACCTGAGGCGAAACTGGGAGTATTCCGCCTGAGTAGGTGTTTTCCGACCCTATCCCTGATCCGGCTCCGCAGTCATCAATGACAATGCTCGTGACCCGACCTAAAGGAGGCAAGCATGGACAGCGATGATATGATCAATCGCATGAATGCCAGCCATTGCCGCGCCCTGTTGCGCACAAATCTGGACGATGCAAAGCGAGAACAAGTTCGCCATCTGCTCGCCGAACTCGAAATCCATCTTGAGTCACGGAGAAAGCTGCTTCCCCGCTGACCTCGATGATTAAGGCCGACGTTTCAAGGCATCGAACACGATTTGCAACCGGTAAGGGGCCGGCGCCGAGTCGATCGGGACGGCGATCAGTGTCGGGTGGCGGGTGGCGAGCGCGGAACGTACCGCCTCAGTAATTTTGGCCGGTGTATCAGCGTTGCAGGCTGCCATTCCGAATGAGGCCGCGAGCGCCACAAAATCAGGCTTATGCAGGGCGCAGCCGGCAGGGCCGGCATCGAACATATGCTCGAGCAACAGACGGTCGGCATTGTAGTAACCATCGACGAACACGACGATGCACAGAGCGATACTTTCACGCATCAACGTCGACAGCTCCCCCGCCTGGAACATAAAGCCGCCGTCGCCCTGAATGGCGATCACCGCGCGATCCGGCGCCGCCAATTTGGCCCCTATGCCGACCATGATCGCGGAACCGAGCTCCTTAAGAACCTCCGGCGTCAGAAAGCCCAATGCTCGATGAACCGGAAAAACTTCCTCCGCTGCCCAGGTTCCGGTCGAGGAGCCGTCGACCGTCACGACGGCATCATCGGGCAGAGCATTACGAATGGCCCTAAGCACTGCGATGGGATGTGCGTCAGGTTTCGTCGTCTCCGCAAGCTGCATATCGAGTATCTGTCGTGACTGGGCCTTTGCTGTCGCGATGGCCACCGCCGTCCATCCGCAAGCAGGTCCGATCCCAAGCAAATCGAGCAAAATCGCTAGGCACTGATCGATCGGACCAACGATCCGAGACGACACCGAATATTTGGGGCTGTCGGGTGCGTTCCAGGCATCGATACGAACGAGCGGCTGCACGAATGGCAGGCTCCAGTCCATCGTCGACCATTGTGAAAAACGCGCACCGATGGCGAGGCAGAAGCCACTGTTCGCCAGCACGTCCGGCACAGCGCGGTGCGATGCCGTACCGATGCTGAGCGGATGGCGCTCGTCGAGAATGCCTCGTGCGGATTCGTCGGTCACCACACCGGCGCCCAGCCGCTCGGCGAGCCTCTGAAGCAGATCGACCGCACCGGCGTATATCACCCCTTGGCCGACATAGAGGACGGGGCGACGGGCGGCTTTGAGTTGGGTGGCAAGGGTTTCGAGTTGGCCGACTGGAATGGCTTCCGGCGGTGATGCGGTGAAATCACCCTCACCCGGCCCTGCGGTCCGACCTCTCCCATCAAGGGAGAGGCTCCCTTGGGAAGCCCTCCCCCATGATGGAGGAGGGCTGGGTGGGGGTGATTGTGTCGCCCCCAGCAGCGCACCCGTCACCAGCAGTTGCACCGGCCCGCGCGGCGCTTCGAGGCTAAGTGCGAGCGCCGCACGCATCGCTGTGCCGATCTCACCTGTGGACTCCACCCGGATCTGCGCCTTGACGATGGACGCAAACAAGGCCTCAAGATCGCAATCATGCGCCGCGGCGGTTCCGACGAGGTGGCGCGGCAATTCGGTCATGACGGCGACCACGGGCACTTGGTCGGCTCTGGCCGCCGCTATGCCGGTAACGAGATTGGTGGCGCCGGGGCCGGGTACGGTTAAGCAGACGCCGGGGCGTCCCGATATGCGGGCATAGCCGAACGCGCCGAAGGCGGCCGCCTGTTCATGTGCCACCATAACCGCGCGGACCGGCCCACTTGGCACCGCCCGCAGAGTAACCGGCAAGGTTTCGACGCCCGGCAGATGGAACAACACGCCGACATGAAACTCTGCCATCGCGGCGAGCAGGGCGTCGGCACCGGTCGACATCGAATCGTTCAGCCGCCGCCCGGATAGCCGCCGCCGCCGTGGTCGGCGTTTAGTTTGGCATAGTCGATGGCGAAACCGGCGCGCGGGATGGTCAGGGCGAACACGACGATGCGCGGCTTTTTATAGGAGGCGATATGAGCGCGGCAGTGTTCGACGATGTCGGCCTCGGTAGCTGTCGCCTCGGGCTTCAGCACAACGACCGCCTTCACATGCTGCACCCACACTGGATCGGGCACGCCGATGACACCGACATCCTTAACCGCTGGATGACGGCGGATGCAAGCCTCGACCTCGGCCGGGTAGATATTCTCGGCGGCGGATTTGATGAGCTGCCCTTTAGGCCCGATGAAGCTGATGGATCCGTCGGCCTCGCGCCGGCCGAGATCGGTCGTGCGGTGCCAGCCCTGGCCCTGCCGCTGGACGTTGAGTTCCGGCCGGTTCCAATAGCCGGGCGAAACCGTCTGCCCGCGAACGGCGATTTCGCCAACCTCGCCGTCGGGCATTTCGCTGCCCGCCTCGTCCAAAATGCGGGCCAGCACCACCGGCGAGGACCGGCCCATCGCGCCTGCCCCCTGCAGCAGCGAATAGGTAGCATAGCCCAATGTTTCGGTCTGGCCGAAGCCGAATGGCTTTTGTCCCCAGGGGGAATCGTCCACCGTCACCATGTCGTTCCAGGCGTCGGAGCCTTTCAGCGCCCGCAATGTCTTCAGGTTGTAGCGACGGTCCTTGTTCGCCTCCGCCAATTGCTCCATCGCAGGCCCGATGACAAAGGCGCCGTTGATCCCCTCGGCATCGACGATCCGGCAGATTTCCTCGGGGTCGTTGCGCGGTACGAATACATTGGCCCCGCCCATCACGAAGGTCGCCAGCGTCTCCATCAAGGTCGCGACATGGAACATCGGCCCGACGTTGAGATAGCGGTAATCCGCCGTAATCTGCCGCGCCGGCCCATAGACGAGGCTCTGGCCGATGATCGCGTTGTGGGTGATCAGCGCGCCGTTAGGCGAGCCGCCGAAGGCCGCGGTATAGATCATCACCAGCGGCAGGGCGGGATCGACGAAATCGAGTTCGCCGGCAGGTTCGGCGGCGGTAAGGAACCTCTCATATTCGCTGGCACCGGAAACGTCGGCGTCATGGCGCAGCCACAGCCCGGTCTTCCTAAAGGATTGCGCCCCCCGCACTCGCTCGCCGACTTCCTTTTCCTGCCAGACGGTCAGCTTCGGCGCGGCGTCGGCGACGATGAAATCCAGTTCGTCGGGCGACTGGCGCCAGTTGGCCGGGGAAACGATAGCGCCAAGCTTTGCCGCCGCCAGGATCAGCTCCAGGATGCGAAACGAGTTCTGGCCCAGCCACAATATGCGGTCGCCGGACCCCAGCCCCGCGCCGATCAGCGCGCCTGCCAGTCGGTCGACGCGCGCGGCAAAGGCCGGATAGGTCAGGCGGACAGCCCCGTCCTCGTCGACAGCCGCGACGTTATTCGGCCAACGGCGGCGATGTTCGTCGAGGATGTCGGCGAGGTTTAGGGCTGAAACCTGGTTCGTCACTCACGCCCCCAACAAATGCTGATACTGGTCGCGGATTGAGCGGCGCAGCAGCTTGCCTCGCCCGCCCGAGGCGTCGTTGGTATGAGGCAAGGCATCGGAGATAACGATCAGATCCGGCTGATGGGTCGCCGGCAGGCGGTCGGCCAGGGCCGCGCGCACGCCCGCCTCGGTCACGGTCGCGCCGCCGGTGGCCGACACTGCCAGTATGATCTTCTGCTCGACCGCGCCGTCCGGTGCGCCGATCGCCCCTGCCTCACCCACACCGGGAATGGTCATCACCACATCCTCGATCTCAAGCGGGCGAATATAACGGCCGGCCCGGGCGATGGCGTCTTCCTTGCGGCCCAGCACGTGCACACGGCCACCGGCGTCAATCATCCCGAGATCGCCCGAGAAGAACCAGCCGTCCTTCAGCGCCTCGGCATTTTTTTCCGGCAAACCCAGATATTCCACCATGCGCGCCGGACCGGTGACTGCGAGATCGCCGACCGCGCCAACCACCCTGTTTCCCTGCGGGTCTAGAATCTTTACGGCAACGCCGGCGCGCGGATGGCCCACACCCTCCGGCGTTTTCGGGTTTTCGCTCAGCGAACCTGTACAGATATAGGGAATTTCCGTCTGGCCGTAGAAGGCATAGAGACCGACCTGAGGCAGACGCTTGCGGATCTTGCCGAGCAGGGCCGAGCCGATCGGCTCGGCGCCCAACAGGATGACCTTGAGCGAGCTGAGGTCGAAATCCTCGTGGGGATGGTTCGCCAGCAGGTCTGCCCACTGGCTAGGCAGCATCGTGACATGGCTGATCCGTTCGCGTTGGACCGCCGCCAGGAAGGGACGCGGGCCGAAATCATCCTCCAGCGCAACCTTCATGCCGGTAAAGATCGCCGCGCCCAACGTGCAGGTATAGCCGACCCCCCAGATGATCGGGCCGGTGCCCCAGACATCGCCTTCCTCGTGCGGTAGCTCCAGCAGAAAGGCACTCGTGGCCTTGGAGCTGGCATGGCTGTGTACGACGGGCTTGGATACACCGGTCGAGCCGGATGTGTAGAACAGCGCCATCGGGTCGTCATTAAAGGCGCCGAGCACAGGTTCCGCATCCGAGGCAGCGGCGAACAGCGGGTCGAGCGCGACCGCGCCTTCAGCCGTTCCACCGACAACGAACCAATGCTTAATCCAGGTCAGCTGCGGCCGCACGCGCGCAATCACCGCTGCGTTGGCCTGATCGAAGACGAAGGCGTCGAGGCCCGACAGCTTCGCGGTCGCGACGATTTGCTCCTCAGGCCAGAACGGATTGAATGCGGCGACCACAGCGCCGATCTTGGCCTCGGCCGGATAGAGGAATGCGATCGACAGGCAATCGCTAAGCAGCGAGCCGACGCGCTGTCCCGCTTTGATGCCCGCATCAAAGAGCGCGTTGGACATCTTGTTCACCGCGCGATTGAGCGCATCGAACGTATAGTTGTGCCCCCGGCAGACCAGCGCCACCTTGTCGGGCGTGCGCCATGCGTTGGCCGTCAATACCGCATGGCCGTAATTGCCGTAAGGCGATTGGGCGCTCATCGATCCTCCCCGAACCTATCGTTTTGTGAAATTGGGGACGGTTCTGCCGTCCCTCTCCTCGAAGCAAAGCTCGACCGGCATGCCAATCGCTATCTCGGCGGGGTCGCAGCCGGTCACATTTGCGAAGACCCGTAATCCTTCCTGCTCCGGCAGGCCGATCCAGGCAATAATATAAGGTGTCCGCTCGGCAAAAGCCGGAACGAAGCTGCGATGGATGACCGAGAAAGTCTCGATACGGCCTTCGCCGGATACCGGCTCAAAGGTGAAATCCGCCGTGCCGCAGGACGGGCATATTGGTTCTGGAAAATGGATCCAGCGACGACAGGCCCTGCAGCGCTGGATAACCAACTCACCGCGCGAAGCACCTTCCCAATAATGTCGGCTCAGACCCGTCACAGCACCGCCAGCGGATTAACCGGGCTGCCTGTGCCGCCGACGATCTTCAGCGGCGCGACGACGAAGAGGAAAGTCGCCTGTCCAGCGGCGGCCAGTTCCTCGAGCCACAGCATCTCGATCAGATAGATCCCATGCCGCCAGAGGAAGATCATGTGGATGTCGTCGTCCAGGCTTTCATCCGCCCGGCCTTGAACATTGAGGCCCGAGATCGCGGAATTGTCGCTGGCAACCAATGCGATGTCCCGCGCGGCCAGCCATTGAGCGGCATCGCACGACAGTCCCGGCTCGCCGTTCCAGTAACGCTCCGGACTCTGCGAGAAGACGGTCGGCCAACCGGTGCGGATGACGACCGCATCGCCCTGCCCGACGGTAATGCCCATCAGCTCAGACATGGCCTCCAGATCCACCGCGCTGATCCGGTCATCGGGGTCGAGAACTTCGATGCCGCGAAAGGCGGGGACATCGAACAAAACGCCCCGTGTTACGATCCCTTCGACATTCTCCATCCCGCAGCGCGTCGCGCCATAGGACCGGATACGCGATGACGGGTGGCCGTTATAGATCTGCTTGCCAGTCCACATATGGCAAAGTGCATCCATATGCGTTGTCGTGCCGTGCGGCGATACGATCAGAGCATCGTCGGCCATGCCGCGCCCACCTGCAGGGAGTTTGACCCCGGCCTCGTAGTCCGCCCCGTCGACCGACATAAAATGCTGCGGCAATGGCCGCCCTTTCAGATGGGGTACGGTGCTGGAAACGCTGCTTGATGTCGAACCTTTAATAGGTAGGCTTAGGCTGAGCACCCTGCCCTGAGCGACAGAACTCATAGCCGAGCGCACGACGTCGCCGCTCAAAAGATTGAGCGCCCCGCGCTGATCCTCTTCACCCCATCGGCCCCAATTGTTGGGTTTCGGCGCCTGATCGGATTGGCTCATGGCTTCCCTCTATTCGCGCGTCAAAATGGCGGCCGATCCGACACTACCGCCAAAGCCGGTGCAAAGCGCCGATGCAGCATTCTGCACTTGTCGATCACCCGCCCTGCCCTGCAACTGCTCCACTGCTTCGACCACATTGTTCAGGCCATGCACATAGCCTTCTGACAGCAGACCGCCGTTGAGGTTGGTGGGCAGATCGCCATCGCGCGCCAGTCTACCGCTGTGGATGATGTCCCCGACCTCGCCCGCTCGGCAATAGCCGAAGTCTTCAAGCTGATTCAGCAACAAATAAGAATAGGCATCATAGAGCTGCAGCAGGTTTATATCCCCAGGCTTCATCCCTGCCGCCTCGAAAATCATCGGCGCAACCGTGTGCGAGAATATTCGGGTGGGATTGGCGCCCGCCTTATCCATAGCCGTGCAGCCGGGGGCGCCGCCTCGCACGGCCGCATGAATCAGCACCGGACTGTCGATAAGAGATCGCGCGCGCGCCGCCGATGTCACGACCAAAGCGCAAGCCCCGTCGGTTTCCAAACAGCAATCGAGCCGGCGAAGCGGGCTCGCGATCATCGGAGAATCGAGATACTCCTGGCAGGTCAGCGGTGCGCGAAGCAGGGCTTTAGGATTTTGCACAGCCTTAGCCCGCTGCTGTACCACCAACTCAGCTGTGTCATCTTCTGTCAATTCGCGCTCTGCGGCATAACGTTGAGCGACCAACGCCATCAGATTGACCGGGCCGCGAAAGCCGAAGGGTGTCAGGAATTCCGCTTCGTGATCGTCGCCCGAGCCCAGCGCGATCTGCCCCATCCGTATGCCGCTGCGCCCGTTCAGCGCGCGATAGATCACGACTGTTTCAGCCAAACCGGCCGAAATAACCATCGCAGCATCGCCGAGGATCGAGGCGCATTGGCTGCCGCCCCCGGCAATATCATTATGCCAGGCAAGGCGGGGCAAACCCAGAGTGCGGGCAACCGTCGTGACGGGGACCGAATCGCTCATATGGTATGAAATCAGCCCATCCACAGACTGTCGCTCGAGACCGGCATCAGCGAGTGCCCGAGTAACGGCCTCCAATGCCAATTCAAGCACCGTTCTGCCGGACTCGCGGCTGAACGTGGTATACCCGACACCGATGATCGCGGCCTGGCGTGAGAAAGGCTGGCGAGACGTCATCAACAGAATTCCGGCATGACCTCTTCGGCGAACAGCTTAATGACCTTCTTCATGTCCTCGATCGGCATAGGCCGTGTGCTGCCGAAATCGCACATGACATTGCTGTAGCCCAACCCCTGCAATGTCTTGATCTGGCCGATCACGCGTTCCGGATCGCCGATCACTTCAAGCTGGTCCCAGCGAAAATCGTCACTGAGAGTGCCGCCCTTCAGGTACCTGTCCTGCCAGTGCTCATATCCCTTGGCGATCTCACCCGTCTTCTTATCGATCGGAGCGTTCTGAATATTGACGATACTGGCACGATCGAATCCGGCCTCGAACCTGGCGAGGTCGGCACGCGCCTTGTCGTTGGTTTCGGCGACATAGACGGTGCGCATCGCGCAGAGTTCGATACCGTCGGTGGTAAAGCCGTTGGCCGCCATTTCGGTGCGCCACACATCGGCGGCGCGGCCAAGGTTGCGGAATGTGGCGACCGGGTCGCCTAGAATCGGCAGGCCGCGTTGCGCCACGCGTTTGACGGTTTCGGGACTGACCGAGGCGACCCAGGTGGGCGGGCCCGGCCGCTGCAGCGGCTTCGGCTTCAGCGTCGCATCTTCGCAGCGATAGAACTGTCCTTGATGGGTCACGGTGTCGTCTCGCCATAGCTTGAGGATCAGATCCAGCGCCTCGTCGAAACGATCGCGCGCCTCGGCAATGTCGACGCCGAAGCGGTTGAACTCACCCGACTGATAGCCGCGCCCGACGCCGAAATTCACCCGCCCGTTCGACAGCATGTCCAGCTGGGCGATTTCCTCCGCCACGAGCACTGGGTTATGGAGCGGCAGCACGATGATACCGGTACCGAGCCGCAGCCGCGTTGTGCGCGCCGCAAGATAGGACAGGATGCCGGGTATGCTGTTGCACAGGCCGTAATTGCGGAAGTGGTGCTCGGCGGCCCATATGCCGTCGAAGCCCATCTCCTCGAGATATTCGACCAGCTCGATATTATAGGTGAAGACCTCCCGCTCGCTCCAGCCGGGATGCTGGTGGAACAGGTGGAAGGTCGAGAACTTCATCTTGCCCATCGTCGCCGCCTCTCTCTCAGTGGCTTGCATTGGCGATGACGTCGGCGGCTGCTTCTCGCCGTAGGACATCTTTCATCACCTTTCCATTTCCGTTGAGCGGGAGTGTGTCACGCACGTAGACGCGGCGCGGCACCTTGTAGCCGGCGAGATTCTGCTTGGCCCAGGCAATCACGTCGCTTTCGCTGACCTGCTGCCCGCTCGACGGTACGACGAAAGCGACGCCGACCTCGCCCCGCGCCTCGTCGGGAATGCCGACAACCGACACGGCCGAGAGCGGCCCCATCTGAAGGAGCAGATTTTCGACTTCCGCCGGATAGGCGTTGAAACCGCCGCAGATGAACATATCCTTCTTGCGGTCGACGATGGTGATATTGCCGGCCGCGTCGCACACGCCGATATCGCCGGTGTGAAACCAGCCGCCTGGCTCCATGCTGGCCTCGGTCTGCGCCGGATCGTGCCAGTAGCCCAGCATGATGCCATAGCCCCGCGTCAAAATTTCGCCAGCCGCCCCGGCCGGCACTTCCGCGCCAGCGTCGTCGACGATCTTCACTTCCATGCCCGGCATCACGCGGCCGGTGCTCGTCGAGATCACCGTCTCGTCGTCTTCCGCCCGCGTCATCGACACGACACAGGCCTCCATCAGCCCATAGGCGTTGATCACACGCTCAATGCCAAGCACCGCACGGACCCGCCGCAATATCTCGGCCGGCACGCTGGCCGCGCCCAGAAAAGCGACGCGCAGCGACTTGGGCGGATTCGCGGCCACGCCGGGTTGGTCCATCAGCCGGGCATAGAGATTTGGCGGCCCGCCCATGACGCTGATCTTATGCCGGCGGATGAGTTCCATCGCATGGCCAGGTTCAAAGATTTCAAGCAGCACCATGCACATGCCCCTGAGCGCCGAGGCGATAATCCCGGCATTCAGTCCGAAGCCGTGGGAGAACGGCGTGATGACCAGGTAATTGTCGCTGCTATTCAGGCTGCCGATGCCGCTCCAGCCCCAATAGGCGCGCAACAACTGCGCGTGGTCGAGCTGCACTCCCTTTGGCACACCGGTGGTGCCGGAAGTGAAGATGACCTCGGACACGT
This sequence comes from Rhodospirillales bacterium, assembly GCA_003165335.1. Classification (GTDB taxonomy): domain Bacteria; phylum Pseudomonadota; class Alphaproteobacteria; order BOG-932; family Roseiterribacteraceae; genus BOG-932. The sequence continues at coordinate 47,096 of PLTD01000141.1, forward strand.
CCCCCTGGGCCACCGCGGCGATCGCCGCGTCCAGGAGTGAATCCGGGATGGAACTGCCGGTCGCCACGAAATCGGCGAAGCCGTTCGCGCCGTGGTCTAGGTCAAGTCGGACAATTTTGCGCAGCGTCGGCAGACCCTCCAGGTGCGCGCCGTAGGCGGCGCGCAGGCTGTCGATGAAATGGATGCCGGCGCATTCGTCGGCGGTGAAGAGGATCGGTGCGCTTGTGCGTTCAAGCACCGGGCCGGCCTCGAACACCTTGAGTCGGCTCGAGATCGGGACGATCGACGCGCCGACCAGCCATACTGCGTGGACCATCACCACCCAGCGCCAGCCGTTAGGCGCCCATGCCGCGACCAGATCGCCGGGCCTTAATTCCGCTGCAATCAGTGCCTTGGCGAGCGCCCGCGCGTGCCCGTGCAGTTCGCCATAGGTCAATTGCCGGTCGCCGTCGATAACGGCGGTGCGGTCAGCATAACGCCGCGCATTGTCCGCCAGCATGCGCCCGATAGTGCGCCAGCCCGGAACTTCGGAGGTGTCGACAACCATCCTCAGCCTGCCATCGTCAGCCCGCCGCCGACACTGAGTGTTTGCCCGGTTATGTAACTAGCCGCTGGGCTCATCAGGAAGACAACCGCAGCTGCAACATCGACTGGTAGCCCGACGCGCTTCATCGGAACCTTCTTGACCAGCTTATCGATGATCTCCTGGTTTGGCGCTGACATCGGCGTTGCAATGATGCCGGGCGAAACGCAATTGACCGTGATGCCGAGGCGTCCCACCTCCTGGGCGAGACTTTTGCTGAACGCGGCAAGTCCGCCCTTGGTGCCCGAATATACCGCTTCTCCAGCAGCACCGACGCGACCGGAGTCGGACGTTATATTGACAATAGCACCACCGCCATTGGCTGCGATAACCGGCACCAATGCCTGGCAGGCAGTGAGCGGCGCGAGAAAGTTTATATTTACCAGCGTGCGCCAATCCGCCTCGGAACTATCCTGAAATCTACCGACCTTCGCGATGCCGGCGCAATTGACCAATCCAACGATCTCGTTGGCATCGGCCACGCGTGCGAGGCCGTTACGAAAACCGATGCTGTCGCAAATATCCTGCTCGACACGCTCGGCCAGATAGTCGTGGTCCCGGGAAAATTTTATGTCGAACCCGATGACAAGCCAGCCCGCTGCCGAAAGAGCTTCCGCTGTCGCGCGACCGATACCGCCAGCTGCACCAGTGACGATCACTGCCCGGCTCATGCCCGCTTCACGCCCAGATGATGGCCTCGCAGGTCAACGACAACTTCCCTCTCCTTAGCCTGATCGGACGACAGAAACTCCGTCTTTACTTCGACGTGAACCTGTGTCGCTGCTGACAGTGACTGCTGGATCCGTCCCTTCCACATCGGGTTGGAAACCAGCGTTTCACGATCGAAAGCAACCGTCAGTACGAGATTGTCCAAAGTCCGGTCGCCGCGGTCGATTGTAAGCGTCCAGCGAGAGATGCCGTCGATTAGCGCGAGCTGTCGCCGAATCAACGGAAGGGACACAGACTGTCCCCGCGCCAAGACATGATCACCCACAGTATGATTGAACAATCCGGCGTCGGCGGTATCACCCTTAATGACGTGGCCTGTCCTGATAACTGAATTGCTCATCGCAGCAGACCAGGTCGGCCTTAACAGCAATTCGCCATCGGCAGATAGGCCTTCGGACAGAATGTCGTCAGATGCCAGAGCGCCAATGGCCAGCGCATTTTCGTCCGCCAATTCCCAGTTCCCGCTGCGGCGTGCGGCCAAAGCAGCGCCAAAGACCGGGTCGCAATAGACTTCCGACAGGTCGGCTTCGAACTCCTTGGCGATACGCTTCCTGACGCCCGGCGACGCAATTTCTCCGACCAAAATTATCTTAGTGAGATTGAGCTCGACCGGATCGACATTGAACTCCATGTAAAGCCGGGCCAGAAAGTCTGCTGCACCGCATGGCGTCGTCACCAGCACATTGGGCTTAAGCGTGCGAACAGTCGAAAGCAGCCGCAACCGCCCCCTTGGCGAAGTCACCGATGTGCTGGAAACCATCGGCGCGGCAGCTTGCGCTAACAGCCCAACCGACGGCGACCCATCGTGGTTGATGGCAAATAATACGCGGTCATTTTTCGCCAACCCTGCCAATTCGAGAGACCGGCGCGATAGCAACTGCATTGCTACGATTTCTGGTTCTGCCAAAGGCACACCGTATTCGGCGGGTGAAGAGGCGAACAAGATGGCACCCTGCACAGGCTTTCCGCCGAGTTTGGCTAGACCCGTGCGGTTGAGAAAGGTCACGAGGCGAAACCGGCGACATCGCGTGCGAAGGATTCCATCGCCGATACTGTTCTCGCATGAGACAGACCGCCGACCTCGAACTGACCGATCAGGTCGGTCGCCCCGGCGGCAAAAAACTCATCAAGGGCTTTACGGGATTCCGTGACATCCGCCATGACAATCATACGATGGCGCGTCAATTCCTCGAGAGCCTTATCTTCCGACATCCCGGCTGCGAGTTGTCCGAAGACACGATAGGTCGCGTGCTGGGCGTCACGGTAATCTGGAGGTGCCACGAGATTTACCTGACGTCGGATATACCACATGAAGGCGCTGACAACGTCCTCTAGGTCTTCACCCGGTTTTGTGACGAACCACGGAACCATTATGGCGACCCGGCGCGTCTGCGGATCAAATCCACACTCGGCCAGCCGATTCTTGTACTTGGCGATATCCGCCGCCAGCCCTTCGAGGCCCTTCAGTATCGGCATGCATAAAAGATGATAACCGCGCTCAGCCGCCGCGAGAAAACCATCCAGACTGGTAGAGGCAACCCAAACCTCGGGGTAGGGCTTTTGCACAGTCCGGGGCAGCACCGACACGCCGGGGATCTTATAGAATTCGCCCTCGCGCGTTACTTCGCCGCCGTCCGCCTCGAATATCTCCAATACGGCGTCAAGATGTTCTTCCCAAATTTGACGGCTTTGCTCAAAAGGCCGTTGAAAAGCCTGATACTCTAGGGGCGATGCACCGCGACCGGTTCCGAAAAGCACGCGACCGTTGCTGATGACATCGAGCGTTGCAACACGCTCTGCGACGCGGATCGGACTGAGAAATGGCAACAGCACGACACCGAGACCAAGCTTTATGTTCTTCGTTGTCCTCGCGGCCGCAGCCAACATCAGGTCCGGCGCAGAGGAGTGAGAAAAGCCGCGCGTGAAGTGGTGCTCGACAAACCAGGCCGCGTCATAGCCCAGTGCATCCGCGATATCGATTTGCTTCAGGACATTGTGAAACATCTCCTGCTCGATGCCGGATGTCCGTCCGCGCACGGCGACCTCGAAGAATATCCCGAAATTCCGCTTCGCCATTCAGCGCCCGCCCGTAAATACCGTGGAGTGTGATATGCAGAAAATAAGCCCATCCCCCAGATGTCGTCGCTCAATTAACCAAGCAAGCGCTTGGGTCAAATTAACCCCTCCGGCCTTTGTGTCAAGGCCGGCTATTTCAAAAGAGCGAGCGGCCGAGCCTGGCTCCATCAAGCGTCGCATGAAGCATACGACGCGGCGACAAGGCGTCGCCAATGACGTGCACCTCAAGTCCCAATTCCTTGAGGGTAGGAGCCAAACCGTCATTCGGCACCCGCCCGGCCACTACCACAACGGAATCGACTTCATCAATGCTGCCCGGGGTATTGGTGAGACTATTTCGTGTCGCAAGCACGCCTGAGGAAAATCGAACGGCAGCCGTCGTCGGCTGGATATTTACGCCGGCCTCAAGCAACCGTTTGATCAAGATTACGAGACTTGCCGACTCTAGCGCGGAACCCGGCGCGATATTTTCGGTAAGCAACGTGACCCTTCGGCCGATACGCGCAAGAAAATCGGCCAAGAGCAGCGGCGGCAGGTGGTCATCCAACCCTCCAGCGACAACCACGCGCGATCCGACCTGAGAAGAATCCTCCAGCACTTGGGCCGCATCGAGAACTGAGCCGGGAATATCGGTCGGCAATTGATCGCGGTAGCGAGCCCCAGTCGCGAGAACCACGGCGTCCGGGCCAAAGTTTTCGATCATCGGCAAATCTGCTTCAAGGCCTAACCGAAGTTCGATATCCGACCTTTTGATTCGTCGCCGAATATATTCGAGATATTTCCCGTAATCTGCTTGTTGTGCGGTTTCAGCCAACGAGATCAGCATACCTCCCATTTCTGTCCGCCGATCGACCAGAACAACGCGGTGTCCGCGTTCGGCCGCAGAGGCAGCACACTCCAGCCCTGCCGGTCCCGCACCGACAACCAGGATGCGCTTTGGGGTAGGCGTCGCAACGATCTCCATCTCCGCCTCGCGACCAGCGGACGGATTGCTTGCGCAGGCCACAGCCCGCCCATAATGACATTCGTTGCCGCCTATGCAGGGAATTACGCTTCCGTTTCTCCCGGAAAATGACTTTGCGATGGCGCGCGGATCAGCGATCAGTGCTCGGACCATCCCGACCATGTCGGCATCCCCCCGAGCCACGATCGCCTCGGCGACATCGAAATCTGCAATGCGCCCCGCGACAATAACGGGGATGTTGACTGCACGCTTGACGGCCGCGGCCGTGGGAGCATTAGGTCCCTGTTTGACGAATGCTGGCGCCACATACGCCAGATTGGCGCCTCCGCGCAGCCCTGCATAAGAACCGCCGGAGAAACTCACATAGCCTGCGCCCTCTTCAGAAAGACGCTGTGACACTGCCACAATATCTTCTAGCTCAAGGCCTCCTGTGACGTAATCTTCGGTCGTAAGGCGCACACCGATAAGGAAGCCTTCGCCAACTGCACTGCGCACCGCGCGATATATCTCGACCAAAAAGCGCGTTCGGTTTTCAAGGGTACCGCCATAGGCGTCTGTCCGCCTGTTAAACAGGGGTGATAGAAATTGATGCGGCAGGTAACCGTGCGCCGCATGGAGTTCGATCCCGTCGTATCCGGCGACGACAGCACGCGCAGCGCACAATGCAAATGCCTGGACCAGATCGGCTATTTCGTCCCCGGTTAACGGGTGCGGGTTATGGCGCTCATATTCGTCCGGTACAGCCGAGGGCGAGACAGTGGGCTGGAAATTGTCGGAATGTTGAGCGGAACCGGCGTGATAAAGCTGGCCGACACATTTCGCGCCATGGGCGTGAGCGATGTCTGCCCAGGCACGATAAGTTGGAATCAGTGAATCGTAATAAGCGCGCCCCTCCACAGTCAGCGGATGCGGCGGCACTGCGTCCAGATCTGCTGCATGCGCCAAAAATGCGCGTCCCGGACCAAACGGAAATTGCATTAATCCAAGCGGCCCCAGATTGAAGCCCATGAAGCCGACGCCGCCCCGCGCCCGCTCTTCCAGATAGCGCAGATAGCGGGACTGCGAGAGACGCGGGCCGTGCGTCGTCAGCATTATGCGGTTGGGAAGAGTCAGTGGCCCTAATGAAATCGGCTGGCGCAGATAGGGAAACGGATCCATGGATCAACGCCAGTGAAAGGGGCGGGTCAGCGCTCGATACCGCCAAAAATGAGAGCGATTTGGGTATCGATGATCTTGTCGATGGAATATCGGCCACCCGACCGATACCAACCAACCGCTGAAGCGACGAGATCGTTTATCATCCGAAGAACGAGATGCAGATCCAAATCGTTACGGAACACCCCTTCGTCGGCCCCCCTCTGCAGAACGCCATACCATATCTTGCTGATGTCCTTCCAAGCAGTTTCGACATACGAAAAGGTCGGATGGCGCGCTAAAAAATTTCGCTCATGCACGGTTATCGCGACGATATGCGGATTGCTGACCACCGTGCGCAGCCCAAGTTCGATCATAGCGCAGATGGTCTCCTTCGGTCCCCTTCCACGATCTACTATCGCGCGATATTCGGGAATCATCGATACGAAACCCTTCAATAGATCGTGGAGCATTTCCTCCTTGGTCTGGAAATGATGATAGAGGCTGCCGGACAGAATTCCTGCTGCGTCGCCGATCTCTCGGATCGTAGTTTCCTCGTAACCTTTGGCGGCGAATAGCTCTGCCGCTACCTGCAAAATTTCTTCCCGCCGCCGACTGACTTTCTCAAGCGGCTTCGGTTTTTTCACCGGGTATGACCGTCGGTTTGCGGCGGCGATGCTGACTTTGCTCTTGGCGTCCACTTACAACTTTCGCAGGCAATATATCGCAATGCGCGGTAGCGATTTCCATTTTTCGTAATTTGTCATGCCCAACAAGACCAAGCAACCGCTTGCGTACTTAGGCGCCTGCTTCGACCGCAGCGACCTGCGCTGCAAACAGTTTGGCGTCCATAGATTTGACCTTCTCGACAGACGGCCGGTGATTGATCCGAGAGATATAGGTCATCACCTCGGGATATTCCGGAACGAGTTTAAAACCCGTCATCCAGGAAAGCGATGTGCCCCACAGCACATCGGCTGCAGAGAAATGCTCCCCCAACAAATAGGGCCCTTTCCCCAATTGTTTGAAGACCGTCTGTAACATCGTATTGAAATCGCCGTATGGGCACCGCGAGGAAGGAACAGGAGGACGCTTCATCGAAAAATCGATAATGGCGGGTTCAAAACATGAGCCGTAATAGGCAAGCCAGCGCAAATAAGGACCACGCATCCGATCGCGCAGTGCGGGCGCCAAGCCCGCTTCGGGGAACAGGTCCGCCAAGTATATGTAGAGCGCAACCTGCTCGGTCACCAGCATATCACCGTGCAGAATCGCTGGAACTTTCCCCATCGGATTTATCTGCAGATATGCCGCCTCTCGCTGCTCGCCGGACTTCAGATTGAGCACCCGCAACTCGTATTCGGCCCCCAATTCTTCCAGCAAAATCAAAACACCTGCCGAGCGCGTTTTCGGCGAATGGTAGAGTATGAGTTTGCGATCATCGCCCATGCTGAATTCCACCGATCCGGTTCAATTGCGGTTTAAAGACTCAGCGCGTAGGCAAATTGGCAAATCGATCAGACGCGCAAAGGCTGCAGGCTGGCGGTCTTACCCATGTCCCCCTGCGACAATGCCGCTTCTCCCAGCGCCAACTCCTGACGACGGGAATTTCGATAGAAATAGCGAATGAGAACCGCATCATGATCCGGCCCAACCTGTTGGACCAACTGGTCGAGTTTAAAATTGCCCTCGCTGATCGACGAGGGGCGATAGCCCAGTAGCGTCGCCATATCATCCAGTTCCTGGTTGTCGAGGAATTCGCCAATTCGAGACAACTGCCGCAGATGCTCAAACAAATAGATGGTTGAGCGCATCCGATGCTGCTCATACGCGCCTTCTATGCGGGGCAGATGCTCATCGAGCAGATCGTCCCTTACGACATCGTAAAGCCGACTAAGCCGGTTGCCGGCATCGACAGGTGGCAGGGCGACCGTTTCTTCACTCAAATCGATACCGATAGCCTCGGCCAGCGATTCTGCGGTGACGCGCAAATACATCGCATTCCAAGCCAACCGTTCGGCTATATCGGCGTGCGATTTCGGGTGGGTTAACTCTGGGCCGATCAAAGCCAAGGGCGTGTTAACGAGACCCCTGACTGTGTAATAGCGGATAAGGTCAAAATCGAGTGGAATGCCCGATTCCTGCTCATAGACGCGAAAGCGCGCCACCATGTCGCCAAATGGGTGAAGCAGCGCGCGCTGTCGGATTTCGGCGAGATCCTCCATCGGGCAGCCCCAATGGGCATATTCCCAATCGACAATCGCGGCGACTTTACCGTCTCGGTAAATGAACTGGCCCGGCCCGGTATCTCCCTGGACGATGACCGTTCCAAGCACATGGTCTGGAACATGAGTTTTAAGCCAACGCTGGGCGAAACGCATAAAGGGTTCGGGCTCTTCTATCGTCTCGAAATGCGTACGCTCCCAGAGTTCAAGGTCGTGAAGCGCATGTTCGGTCGCCGTACTCGGCACCCAGAATTCGTCGGGCGGCAACGCAAGATCGGAAGGCGTGAGTTTATGAAGGCGGGCCAGAACGCGCATGAAGTCGTCGCCGGTACGATTACGTTCCTCTTCATCGGCGATATGATGAAAATGTACGCCGCCGTCCACGAAGTCCTGCAGCAGGGTGCGATGCTCGACATTGTATCCGTAGGTGCCGGGAACAGGAATTCCATGGCGCCCAAGGGCGATGATCAATTTGGCTTCGCGTGACAATGGGTAATGGCGATTGATACCCTTTTCGATGCCGCGATCACCGCGCAGGTAGAGTCGCTTAAGCCCTGACGCCGATTGTGTATCGATGAACCACGCGGGGCGACCACGTCCCTGCTTTTGCGCACCTGTTACTTGGGCGGCAGTCGTGGTCTCAATCCATTGGACCAGCGACTTGTCCAAGCCCACGCGTTCAAAGTTCATCGACATATTTGTCCGTGCCCGGCACCGTCGGAATGAAGGGTGCCGCGTAAACGACCTTCCCAAGACCGGATTTCGTTAGTGCGCGGTCGAAACCATTGAAGTCCTGGCTCCAACCCGCCTGAGGATCATCTTCCAAAAACGACAGTAGCAAATAGCGCCGGTCGTGTTCCTCTGGGCTGGGACGCGGTACATAGGCAGGCGCGTCATCAGGCAATGCTTCGGGCCTGAGGCACAGCGTCATTGCAATGGGTGATCCGGCCATCATGCGTGGCAGTTGATCCTGCCGTAGCCAGTTCGATAGTTCGCTGTCCGAAGCGCTCGTTGCCCGATCGATCATGGTAACGGCAATGCCGCGATACGGATGCTCCAAGGCAAGCTCTGCTGGGACACCATCAGAATCGCGGAAGGCACCCCAGTTATAGCGATAGAATGCGGTGGTTATGTTGTCGCGTGGAGGCTGCATCCGGTTCTGCTTGTGAAGTTGCAGAACTTGGTCCACCGACCAGCGTAAGGTCTCAGGATAAGTCCCGGCCTGTATCCAATATGTAACAAGATACGAGCCCTTGGCGATATCGGGCGTAACCGGAGTATTCGCAGGAAAACGCAGAGCCTTCAAAGGCTTCGTCGCCACCCACCGTCGGCCGGAAAAGTAATTCTGGCCGATCATGCAGCCCGCATAAAAATGGTCGCGCTCATACCAGCGGTGAAATTCGCGCTCGTGTCCCGGTTTTGGCTCGACGATTGAGAACAGCACGCTGCCCAGCGCGATCTCAGGAATCTCCTTCACGAGCCTGCCTCCTCGCCTGTAAGTCGACTGCGCAATACCGGATCGGATACGAACACCGGAAGGTTGTCGCCGTCGCAATAAGGTGCGCGCGCCAGCGCTCCGCCATCGATCGCGAGCGTTTGGCCGCTCACATAATCGGCAAGATCCGAGAGCAAAAAGAGCACCGCGCCGGCAACATCATCCGCCTCACCTCGCCGACCGAGCGGGATCACGTCACGCGTGCGCTGACGCATTTCGTCGGTCTCTTTCGTGTCAAAGCGCGCGCGTCCGAGCTTCTGGGTTCGTATGGTGCCAGGGGCGACGGCATTGACCCGCAAACGGAAACGCCCCCATTCGACGGCCATTGAACGGGTCAGGTTGATAAGCGCGGCTTTTGCCGCCCCGTATCCTGCCCCATACGCCATCGAGACCAGGCCGGCTGCCGACGCTACGTTCACGATGCTCCCGCCCAGACCATGCGCCGCGATCGCGCGTGCAACCGCGGTCGAGGCGATTAAGGTAGGACGGAGGTTGAAGCGCATGACATCGTCAAAGGCCTCCGGTGCCAGCGGATCGGTCAAGGCTGTCCAATGATGCGGCAGCATCCCGCCGACGACATTCACAGCGCCTCTGATCGCACCCGCCTGCAACGAAGCTCGAACCAGCATGTCGTCCACTGCTTCTTGGTCCGAAAGATCCGCGTCGAGCACCAGATGCCCGCCTTCGAATGGGGCAAGTGCCTTGGTCGCGGTTTCACGCCCCAGTTCCGTCTTATCAACCGCAATCACCGTGGCGCCGGCCTCTGCCAGCATGACGCAGATTGCCGTACCGATCCCGCCTCCGCCGGCACCGGCGACCAGATAGGCACGTCGGTTCAGGTCGATGAGCTTGCCTGACATGACCTAGACCGACATGTGGTTGCCGCCGTCGAGCATGATTGTCGTTCCCGTTACCACCGGCGGCCCGAGCGTCAAGGTGGCAATAAAGGCGGCGACATCATGTTCGATATCCGGCGTTTTCAAAGCTGGCGGCACGCGCGTCTCGGTCACGCGTCCAGCGACATCGGGCGCCAACTGCTCCTGTGTCAGGGCGAGACAATTTACTGTAATGCCCTGCGCACCCCAACCGCGAGCCGCAGCCTTAGCCAGTGATCGGGCGCCCTCGCCCACCGCGCTGTAGGCCGCAAAATCAGCCGCACCGATCATAGCGATCGTCGGGACCAACAGAATGATCGTACCCCCGCGCTGATTAAGGACGGCGTGTGCCTCCTGCAACGCGACGCGGACTGCGCCGAGCGGCGCCTCACAGCGTCTAATCCACTCGGCCTCATCCATTTCGGCGAGAGGTGCGGGCGTAAGACCGCCCGGATCGGTCACCGGGATCACGACCAGATCGACAGCGCCAGAAGTTTCGGCGACATGACGCGTAACCGATGCGCCCAGAGCGGTCAGCCCACGTGCGACGGCCGCGCCGACTTCGTCTCCTCCGAGAACCAGAGCATCCTTACCCGCCAACTGTGTGTCCATGACTTCCCCTAAACCATCGTTGCGCCGCCATTCACCAGGATCGTTTGACCCGTGATAAAGGCGCTATTCGGACCAATCAGAAAATTAAGCACCGGACCAACATCGGCTTGCGGTTCGCCGACGCGGCGCAACGCGGCTCCGGATTTTATATAGTCCCGCATCTCGGGTTGGGCATCGAAGAACTTGCCCATTGCAGGTGTCATCGCAACGGGCGCAATGGCGTTTACCCGTATCCCGGCCGGGCCCCATTCGCGCGCCAGACTTTTGACCAGGCCGCGCTGTGCGCCTTTGATCGCGGAATAGACGGGCAGCGGGAGACTACCTTCGATCCCTGCGTTCGAAACAAGGATTATAAAACTGCCGGCTACACGGCTTAGCGCCGGGAAAGCCGCCTGGGCGCAGTGGAATGCAGCCCGCAAGCCGACCGCAACTTGATCGTTCCAATCCTCGTCGGTCACATTTTGCAATTGTGCACCGCGGCCAGAAAAGCGACTGGTCGCATTATGGACCAAGGCATCGAGTTGCCCGAACCGGTCGAGGGTGACCGCCACTGCGGCTTCGACTTCCGCCCGTTCGGTAACGTCGCAGCGTAGCGCTATGGCATGCGCACCCAGAGCGCGTATTTCGGCGGCGACACCTTCGGCGGCATCGATATTGCGTGCGGTAATGACGACAGATGCCCCGGCCGAAGCTGCAGCCAGTGCCAATCCCCTTCCGACGCCTTGGGACGCCCCCGTCACCATGACTGTCTTGCCGCTCAACATGCGCAAACTTTCCCCTTTGGCTCTTATTGAGCCGAACTTACAGCCAAGCGCTTGTTTGGCAAGGACGCTGTTGGGCCTTGATCGGCAACGCTATGCCGATACCGAACCGCTCTCGCTCAACCAATGCAAAATTCGGTCCCACAGCAGCACTCGGTTGCTGGAAAAGTTGTGACAGTGGGCGGAGCCTTCGAGGATGAACAGGGTGATGTCAGTAGCGCCTTTGTAGCATCCCGGCTCTCCCCGGGGCGTAGAAGACGTGTCCTTTTCGCCGAAGCCGAGGAAGACCGGCACCTCTATCGCGGCGACGGCGGCAGCGACCGCGGCGCGGTCTGCCGCCTGGGCCGCCAAGGCCAGCGAAACCGGCAGGTTCTCGCGCTCCGCCGTTGTTGCCAGCACCTCGGCCGGCACGTCGGCCATATGGAATTCGCGCCTAAGAGCCTTGCTGCCGAAGGCATAGGTGCCGGTCACATCCAGAGTCGCTATCCGCGCATCGGCAGGCAGGTTTATGCCCAGATTGCTCCAGCCGAGCACGGCGATCCGGTCGAAGCTGCGATATCGCGCCTGCTGGAGAGCCACCAGCATTCCGCCCAGCGAATGGCCGATGCCGATCGTCGACAGATGGGGCAAAGCCGGAATCGGCGGCGCGAGCGTGCCCGCGGCCAGCGCACCCAGCAGGTGAGTAACCGCATTGTGGTGAGCATGCGCCAGGGTTTCCCAGACGATGTTTCCGGCCGCCTCTGCCTGGGCGCTTTCGCCGCTGCCCAGGCAGTCGATAGCCATAACGATGATCCCGCGATCGGCGAAATGGCGGGCCATGCTATAGCCCTCCACTCCCGCCGCATCGATATGGAAATACCGCTTGCTGTACCCGCCGCCGTGAATGCACACAGTGAGCTGCTGAGGCTGGGCGGGATCGAGCGTCGGCGGAACGAATAACCATGCCGAAAGGGTTGGCGCCTCTCCGAAACCCGCGATGTCACCAACAGGCAGAGTTATGGGAATAGGGTCGTAGGATATCACGGGTCTAAGGGGCTCCATGCTCCTCGACCACGAATATGCGGGTCTTGGGGGCGTCCATGAATTTCATGGCGTCTTCGGCCAGCAGGGCGCCTTTGATTGGGTCGGCGTTCAGCGCGGTCAAGGCTTCATAACCGGCACGGTCGTGGAACCACATTTCGGTAACGGCGTCGAAGTCGGGTGCGCCTGCGCCCGGTTCGACGAAGTTGCGGCGATATTCGACCAATTGCGGCACCAGCCGTTTCACCAGCGGCACGTGGACCGTTTCGTAATGATGCGCGAAGTCCGCAGGCGACATGCCGGGCTTGCGGGTGACCAGAATAATAACCTTGAACATGACTGAAGCGCTCATTCGGCAGCCGCCGCTTCCTTGGCCCGGAAATACGGGATGACATGCTTGCCGATATTGCGGATGGTCTCCATCGAAACTTCATGCGGGATGGTGCCCATCTGCACGAGGAACAGGATTTCGTCGGCGCCCGCGGCGATAATCTTTTCCACCTGGCGGATCGCATCGGCCGGCGTGCCATAGGCATCGTCGTTGATATTGTAATTGCCGTGCGTGTCCGACAGGACCGGGATCTTGTGATCGCCCAGAAAAGCGACGACGCGATCTTCCGATTTCTTCAACTCGCTCAGCAGTTCCTCTTCCTCCAGATCGTCGGTCCGGGGCGGTACTGCGCCCGCGTACCAATAGGCGATGGATTCGGCGAAAAAGCGCTGCCCGCGGATGCCGATCTTGCGCGCCTTGGCCCGATCGTCGAGCACCACCGTGGCGCACAGAGCCGCCAGATGCTCGTTGGGACGAAAGCCGACCTGATCCTCCGGCTTGCGCTCGGAGAAAGCCTTGCGGTAGGCGGCGTTGCGCTCGCCGATCTCCGACGCGCCGTTGAAACCCATCACCAGCGCGCCAAGGCCGCGCGAACCGGCGGTATAGAGCGAATCATTGCGGGTGCAGGCCATGTACATGAGGGGATGCGGGTCCTGAAACGGCTTGGGATGGATCGGGCGCGGCGGAATATCGATCAGCCCGTGATGCTCGATCTTCTCCTGCATCCACATTTTCGGGATCAGATACATCGACTCGTCAACCTGAGCGGTGACCTCGTCCAGCCGCGTGCCGAAAGCACCCGTCTCCTGCGGCGTGCCGCCTTTGCCGACACCGAAATGCAATCGTCCGCGCGACAGCAGGTCCAGCGTCGCAATGCGCTCCGCCACTTTGATCGGGTGGTTCATTTTGAAGGGTAGGCAGACCACGCCGTGGCCGACATGGATGCGCTTGGTCGCGCCCGCGATGAAGGCGAGGAAGGTTTCCGGGGCCGACAGATGGGCATATTGCGTCAGGCAGTGATGTTCGACCGACCAGATGCAGTCAAACCCCAACTCCTCCGCCAGCAGGGATTGCTCCACCATGTCCTGGAACACCTGGGCCTCGTTGGCGCGCGAGGTATCCACCATCTGCGCTTCATAAATAATCGAAAACTTCATGTGCTTCCTGCTTCCCTTGCGCCGTGGTTATTTGGGTAAATCTGCGCCGAAAATCTCGGCTGCGTGCGCGGAATCGTTGTATTCCTTGGCCTGATATATCTTCCCGTCGCGGAAGAGAAACAGGAAATGATAGCTGTTGTTGTAGGTCTTGCCGTTGGTCAGTTTGCCGAGCGACTCTGCCTCCACAGCCACCCGGTCGCCCTCGGCCGTTACGCCGAGAACCTTGAGGCTGAATGGGCCCGCCAGCATGGTGCGAAATCCAGCCGCCATACCCTTAAACTCGGCCTTGGTGACTGTGCCCCGCCCGGGAACCCACCAGGAAACGTCATCCGTTAGGATGGACTCATCAAGACCGCCGGCCTCCATAGCCGCCATCATCTTGAGCGCAGTTTTGCGGTTTTCCTCGGTGCTCATTCGTTCCCCCCGGTCATTTCTTATCGTGAAAATCTTTTAGGGTTATAAAATATTTCATACAAAAGGTTTTTCGCAGCAGCGGCCGCCTATTTTAACCATTGTCCTTTAGGCGCATGAGATATCTTATTCCCTGCCGCTAATTTCGAGTCTTGACCATGCCCGATAATGGAGAACTGGTGCTGGGCCGCCAGGCCCTGAAATCGAAGAATACCCGTGAGAAAATCCTGCAATCGGCGATATCGCTGATTAAGGAAGGCGGGTACTCCTCGGCCAGTGCAAGCAAGATTGCCGAACGCGCAGGCATGACCTGGGGTGCGGCTCAGCATCATTTCGGATCGAAGGACGAAATCCTCGATACGGTCATGATGCTTTCTCATGAGAAGTTCACGGCCCTGATGGCAACTCCGGACCTACGCCAGGGGTCGCTTTCAGACCGGGTCGACCTGTTCGTCGACCGCATGTGGGAACATTACCAGGGCGACCTCTACCTCGCTTCCCAAGAAATCCTTCTGGCCAGCCGCACGGTCGACCCGCCATCCACGAAGGTCGCAATGTTCGAACGGACCGCCCGCGAACATATCGAAACATTACGCGAGATCTTTTTCGACACGGAGTTGGACGACGAACATATTCGGGAGGCGCTGGTTTTCATCCACTGCCTTCTGACCGGACTGGCGATTGAAAAGGTCCTGGAGACCGAAATCCGCAACGCCGATCGCCATATTCGTCGCGGCAAGCTGATGCTTCTCACAATTTTGAGCAATATCTGAGGCTCACACAAATCGGCGAGCCTCAGAGCAGCAGGGCTATTTCTGGTAGGCCTCAGAAACATCCGGGGCAAAGAAGTCCATTCCGGCCGGAACCGAAGCGCTGGATTCATCCCAGAAAGCCCGCAAGCTCGTAATCTTTCCCGCGTCGTTCAATACCGCATATTCGACGACGGACAGGTCAAGCCCCTGATTGGCTGCCGGTACACGCACCTGCATGGTGAAACGCAGAATGCCCTCATTCGCGCAGGCGCGGATTTCTTCCAGAACCGGTGTGACTTCGCGCGCTACGCCTTGATGCGCAAATTCCCAGAACTTCCCGATCGCTTCCCGGCCTTTGAATTCCGGCGTGCCGACGGGATCGCAGAAAGCGGCATCCTCAGCGAACAGCGACAAGAGCAGCGCTTTGTCATTGGTGGCCCATGCCTTGATGTATTGCTCAAGGGCGTGGCGCACGTCTTTGGGTGTCGCACTCATTCTGAAATTCCTTCCTGCTTGTTGATCATTCGCCGATCGACTGATGGGACGGCAGCCCAACCACGATCCCATCCAACGCTTCGGTCACCACGACTTGGCATCCCAGCCTGCTCTCCGGCCGCCGATCCGAGGCGCGCTCCAGCATTGCAAGCTCGCCCTCGGATGGCGGGGAGAGTTTAGCCGCCCATTCGCCGCCGATATAGCAATGACAGGTAGCGCAAGAACAGATACCGCCACATAGCCCGATAATACCCGGCACCTCGTTCAGTATCGACCCTTCCATCAAGCTGAGCTGAGGATCGACTTCTACCGTATGCGCGGTTCCGTCTGCTTCTACATAAGTAACTTTAGGCAACTTGAAGTCCTCGCACTGGGGTAAAGCTGACCGGGGAACGGGCGGAACCGCGCACTGTCGACAGATGCATGCACGGGAGCGCGATTTCGCAAACCATCCCACATGCCTCAGGGATTGGCGGCGCGGGCAGCATAAAGCGTCTCCGCATATTGCTGCCGGGACATGGGCTTGTTCGGCCTGATCTCCACGAAATCGAAGGCGATACCGGCAGGTAGTTCGAAGCAGTTGGCGATCGCCTCGCCCACAGTCTCCGCAGCCATCGTTCCATCGAAAGTCGGTGACCGGCGCAGCCACTCGCCGAAGGCAACCGCCGCAACTTCCGGCGCCCAGCCGGACCCGAAAGCGGTTTCGGTTCCCCCTGGGCTGAGTACGGTGACGCCGATGTTGTCTGCCTTCACCTCGTCTCGCAAATCGACGGTGAACCGCTCCAGCGCCGCCTTTGTCGCCGAATAGATCGACATATAGGCGAATTCGTCCAGGTGCCGTGCCGAGGCCGAACTGACATTGAGTATCCGCCCTCCGCCCCGTCGCCGAAAATGAGGGATGACCGCCTGGCAGCCATAGATCGCGGCCAGGAGATTCACATTGACCTGGGTGGTCACCTCCGCTGGTTTCAGCGCCTCGATGGAACTGGCAAGCGACAGGCCGGCATTATTGACCAGGCCATCCAACCCGCCGAGCGCATCCGCCGATCGGTCTATGGCGGCAATCAGAGCGTCGCGATCCGCAACGTCAACTGCGACCGTCAGCGCGCCGTTACCAATGGATTTCGCCGCTGCCTCCAGTGCTGCCGTGTCTCGCCCGAACAGCGCTACCCTGCCGCCCCGCTTGCCCAGCGCCCTTGCCGCCGCCAGCCCGATACCGCGAGACGCCCCGGTAACGATATAGGTACGTCCTGCCAGAGAATCGCTCATGCCGGGATAGCCACGGACTTCGTCTGGAGATACTCCTCGAAACCCTCGATCCCCATTTCGCGGCCTATCCCGCTCTGCTTATAGCCGCCGAATGGCGTATCCGCCGCAAAGTAGTTCCCGCCGTTCACAGAATAGGTCCCGGTGCGAATCCGCCGTGCGACCGCAAGTGCACGCTTGTTTGAGGCCGAGGCCACGCCGCCGGACAGACCGAAGATCGAATCATTGGCGATTCTGACTGCATCGTCGTCGCCATCATGCGGGATCACGACCAGAACCGGTCCGAAGATTTCCTCCTGGGCAATCCGCATCCCGTTGTGAACATCGGCAAACACGGTCGGCTGGACATAAAAGCCCTTCAGCCCCTCCGGCACGCCTCCGCCGGTAACGAGCCGCGCACCTTCTTCTTGGCCGATTTTGACATATCCCAAAACCCGCTCGCGCTGCCGCTCGGAAATCAGCGGCCCCATGATCTGATGTTCACTGGTCGGGTCTGTGTATGGGAAAGCCTCGAACGCCGTCTTGAGCATTCCGATCGCTTCCTCATAGCGCGCCCGAGGGACCAGCAGCCGGGTGAAACTCGCGCAGCCCTGGCCGGCGTGATACAGCACGAAGAAAGCCGAGGTCGGGATCACCCGCTCGAAATCGGCATCGTCCAGCACGATGAAGGCGGACTTGCCGCCCAATTCCAGAAAGACCTTTTTTACCTGTTCCGACGCCACGGCCATGATTCTGCGGCCGACGCCGGTCGATCCGGTAAAGGAAATCATATCGACACGCGGGTCGACCACCAGCTGTTCCCCGACTGCCGCCGGCATGGCGCTGGTGATGACATTGAATACGCCCGGCGGCATATCGGTCTTGTCTGCGATTTCGGCCAGCACGGTCGCCAGCCAAGGCGTTTCCGGCGCGGGCTTCAATATGACGGTGCAGCCGGCTGCGAGAGCCGGAAAGCACTTTGCCAAATTGATTTGCAAGGGCACGTTCCATGGCGTGATCGCGCCGACAACGCCCGCTGCCTCTTTCCAGACCAGCCGGCGACTGGGGACGCCCATCGTATTGGCAACCGGCAATTCTCGCTCGAACGCGAATGTTCTCAACGTCTCCAGAACGAAATCGACGAAGCTTATCGGGGCGTCGCACTGCGGGCCGGCGAGGCAGCCGACCGGCGAGCCGGCCTCGGCCATGGCCATGGCCTTGATCCGCTCGCGATTGGCATGCAACCCCTCGCGGAACTGGGTAAGAACCTTCAGTCTAAGCTCCCGGTCGGTCGACCAGGTGCTGCCATCGAACGCGCGGCGCGCCGCGGCGATGGCCGCATCCATGTCCTCGGTGGAACCGTCAGCCGCATAACCGATCACTTCGCCGGTCGTCGGGCCGATATTGGGATATTTTTTTCCACTCTTGGCAGGCACAAACCTGCCGTCGATATAGAGCAGCGAATCTTCGAAACTCGTCATCATTTACCTGCTTGTGAGACCGGCACGAATGAGTTGGCGGACCGTCTCGGTCCCTTTGATTTCGAACCCGACGTCTTTGGCAAAGGCCAATGCGAAATCGAGGTCCTTCTCGCCTAAACCGGCGGTCGCATCCTTGAATGCCAAATAGGCATCCTGCCCCATGCGTGCCGGGCCCGTACTGCAAAAATCCAGATACTGGCCCATCGCCGTCGTCAGGTTGCCGTTAGAGGCCATCACCTCGCGCAGGACCTTCTCGTCGAGCCCTCCGGCGATCGCCAGGCCGACGCCCTCGATGGCGGCCAGCAACTGCATATAAGTCACCAGATTGTTGCAGAGCTTAAGGGCCATCCCCATGCCGGTGCCGCCGGCATGGATGATTGTCCCGGAAAAGGCCTCCAACATCGGTTTTACGCGAGCGAACTGCTCCCCATCCCCTCCGACCATCGCCACCAGCGTGCGGGCCGCGGCCCCCATCGGTCCACCCGACACTGCCGCATCGAGAACATGCACGCCTTTGGCCGCCGCGATTTCCGCCAGCGTGCGAACCGTGGCCGGGCGCACCGTGCTGTGAATGGCGATGATGCTGCCGGGCTTCAGCGTTTCGAGCAGACCGCCGGGTCCGGTTACGACCGCGGTGACATCCGCGTCATGGCGGACGCAAATCCCGACCTGTTCAACATCGCGCCCAAGATCCGCGGGCGACGATGCGATTCGTGCCTTGCCCGCGAAAGCCGCAGTCGCGGCTTCGGATACGTCGAATACGGTCAGCGTGAACGGCGGCTGTGCGAGCTGTTCGGCCATCGGCTTGCCGATATTGCCCACGCCGATAAAACCAACTTTCATGGATCAATTCCCCGTCCGCAGTTCTCTGCGATATTGCCAAGGTCCGAATTTCTACGTCAGCCGGCCCGCCCGCGAAACATAGCGCATGCCACTTTATCGGCCATACACCCTCGGATGGGCCAAAAACATCCGCGCTGCTTCGGATGTTATCCGGCGGAAGATTTTGCCTTTTTCTCCACCTCCGCCAGAACGCGCTGGGTCACGTAGCGCATCCGGGTCGCCTTGGGATAACCGACATAATAAGGCAGGATGACGACCAGCTCCCGAATATCCGCCGGCGTAAGCTCACCCTTGTGGAGCGCGGCGCGAACCTGGATTTCGAACGTGGCGTCCTCCGCCTGGGCCGCGATCATGCCCATCACGAACAGGCGGCGGTCGCGGATCGACATCTGCGGCCGGGACCAGACTTCGGAAAACAGCTGGTCGACGTTATTGAAGAGGAAATCGTCATGCAGTTCTTCCGGTGGAAACGGCACAATCCCGCCGTACACGTCGTCGAAGAGTTTCATCCCGCGCTTACGGCGTTCGCTGTCTGACATCTGGTCCCCTATAGCTGGTCGTGACGCATTAACCCGGCGTCCCTGCGATCAAAATCGGCAGGAAGCCGAAGAGACGGCCGGGTGGAATTGCTGAAGCTATTTCCCCAGCCAGAACTTGCGCGAGTGGTAGGAATCGACCGCCTCGGTGACGGCCTGGATCTTTCCGTCCTTGATCGTGAACAGGAAGAAGATGTTGTTGTGATAGACCCGGCCGTCGCGAAGCTTGGCGTCGACCACGGTGAGGACGGCGACGCGGTCGTCCTCTGCTGTCACCGATTGATGGGTAAAGTTCAGCCCGCCGTCGAACTGGTTCAGCCCCTCCATCATCTTGGCCATCTGGGCCTTGGTGAACTCGCCCGCCATTTCCCAGTCGCCGGGCACCGACCAGATCGCGTCGTCGGCTAGAAGCGCCAACCCCTGAAACAGATCGCCCGATCGTTGCGCCGTAAAATAGGCTTCGACGAGCTTTTTATTGGCTTCGATACTCATGGTCAGCGCGCCCCCGAAGAATTAATCGAAAAAGCCCTGACCGCCGTCCAGCGGGAGGGTCAGCGCGGTGATGTAGCGCGCATCGTTACCGACCAGGAAAACCACCGCGCGCCCAATATCGAGCTCGCTGTCGCCGATCCTGCCCATCGGGATCGTATCCAGGAAAGCATTTGAGCCGACCGGGTCTCCTGCGATCCAGCCTTCCAAAGCCGGTGTCATCGCCAGGGGCGCCAGCGTGTTGACCCGGATATTCTCCTTCGCCCACTCATGGGCCGCCGCGCGCGACAGTGAGCGGATCGCCTGCTTGGCCGCAGCATAAACGCCATAGGCCTTGGCATCCCACCGCACGGCGGAAGAACTGGCCAGATTGATGATATTGCCGCCGCCGCGGGCCCGCATATGCGGGTGGACCGCCTTCATGAAGCGGAAGGTCGCGAAGGGGCCGGAATCGAAGGTTTCGGTGAATTGCTGGTCGGTCAAATTGTCGATCAGGTCGTTGTGAACGATCTGGGCGTTGTTCACGAGAATATCGATCCCGCCGAATTCCTTCAGCGTACGCTCGACCGTGCTGGCGATATCAGCGGGCTTGCAGACGTCGCAGCCGACCGCGAGCGCCTTTCCGCCGAATTCCCGGATGGTCTTTGCCGTGCGCACGACTTTGGATTCGGTGCGGCCGGCCACGACCAAAGTCGCGCCTTCCTTCGCCAAGGCGAACGCAATGCCCTCGCCCACACCCTGGCCTGCGCCGGTCACGATCGCGACTTTTCCGTCTAGACTTCCCATGATTCCTCCCACAATTCCCTATGGCCGCGGGGTCTACCTCGGCGGCCGTATATCAGCTTTATCGTTGCGGCTATCCAGCATAGGCGGCGTGGGATGCGCAAGTAGTCTCGTGCGCCGTACCCGGCGAAACTTACCCCTCGAACTGCGCTGTCGAGTATGCGGCCATAAAATGACCCAACGCCGGATAGATGATGTCCATATGGGCCTGGTGCGTCGAATAGGCGGTGAAGGCGTCCTTGCTTTCGAACGTCGCCAGGATCGCATAGTCGGCATTGCCTTCGAGCAGCGCCAGATCCCGGCCGACCTTCATCGAGGTGATCCCCGGAATGATCGACGGCAGCTTCAAATAGGCGGCATCGATCGCGGCTTGCGCGGCGGCATCCACCAACGCCGGGTCCTTATAGGTGATCAGGCACAGATGGTGCAGCATGCTCAGTCGTCCTCATAAACGATGGTGATCGCGCCGTTCGGGCAATATTCCGCGGCGCCTTCCGCTTTCGACAAAAGCTCAGGCGCGGGGTTTTCCTGGATGACCTGCGCCTGGGGATAGGCCATGTCGGTATCGACTACCCGGAACAGTTCCGGGGCCTCGGCAAGGCAGACGCTATGCCCCTGGCAAAGCCCGAGATCGACCTTTATGCGAAACTTCCCCATGCGTCAGTTCTTCCGCCGTTTATAGCGCAACCGGCAGGGGTCGCTCGGACGCAGGATGAGCGTGGGCATCACCTCCCGATAGGCTTCGGCGGCCTGCGTCAGTTCGAAGTCATATTCGCGGAGCAGCGCGCAGAAGATCGCCCGCACCTGCAGCAGGGCAAAGGCATTGCCGATGCATTTATGCTTGCCGCCGCCAAACGCGATCGACGCGAACACATTCTCCGGCGCCGGACGCTTGGGGTCGAAGACATAGGGGTTCGGGAAGAATTCCGGCAATTTATGCGCCACATGCGGGCACAACATCACGTTCTTGCCGACCTCGACGACATAGTCCTTGTAGTGAAATTCCTTAAGAACCCGACGGGAGATGGCGTTCAGCGGCGGATGCACGCGCAGCGATTCCCGCACGAACCCCTCCAGAAGCGGAATATCCCTCAGCGCATTCATGCTGAGCTCTTTGCTTTTGGCATAGAGCGCGTCGATCTCGGCCTTCAGTTCGGGAAAATATTGCGGGTTGCGCGCCATCTCGACCAAGGACCAGGCCGCGGTGTTCGAACTGGTGTGGTGGCCAGCGAACATGAACCAGATCACCATCCCGGTGATCTCGTTGTCGGTCAGCTTGGTCCCGTCCTCATACTGCGCGTCCATATAGATCTGCAGCATGTCGTTGGAGACAACGCCGCGCTCGCGCCGCGACCTGACGGATGCCGATACCAGCTCCTGCAGTCGGGTGCGGGCCAGGTCGCGCTTGCGATAGGTATCCTTCTGCTGGTAGGGGTCCAGCAATGCCGCCGGGTCGAGCCCGCGGTCCAAATCGCCATACAATTCCTCGAATTCGTGCGTCAGCTGATACCGCAGCTCCGACCCCAAAAGGCAATGGGTCGAGGTTTTCAGCGTCAGGTCGGTGAAGGCCTCATAGAAATCCTTCTCGCCTTCGTCACCCCAATCCTTGATGAATTCCTCGACCTCGCCGGCAACCAAAGCGGCGTAGTTGATCATCTTTTCATAGCGCAGCCCCTGATACTGGATGCGCAGCTGCTGCCTTTCGATTTCGGGAGAGGCGCCAAACTGCACCCCCTCGCCGAATACCGGCACCATCATCTGATAGGCGGCGGCGGCATTCAGCTGTTCCTCCGGCGCGCGGAAGAAAGCCTCATGCGCCTCGGGCCCCACCATGAGGACCGTACGCAGCCCGCCCATATCGAATTCCGCCACCTCGCCGCATTCGTCGAAGGCGCGGTGGAGAAATTCGAGCGGCGTCGCGCAGAATTCCTCGTAATGGCCTGCCGGGCCGCTGGCGCCGCTTACGAAGGGGATCGGTCGGGACTTCTGTTTCTGCGAAGCCGGAAGCTCGATTGTCGTCATTGTCTTTCCCCCGTCATTCCGCCGCTGCGGCCTTGGCGCGTTCGGCCTGTTCCGCCTCATGCTCGGCGATCGCCTTCTGGATACCGCCTATATAGGACGGCATGAACCGATCCGCATTCTCCGCCGCCCATTCCAGAGATGCCGTCCGGTTATTGTTCGAATGCTGGAACACCGGCATCACATGACGGGCGAACAACTCATAGCTCTTTTTAGTCGCCGTAAAGTCCGCCGCATTATGCGCGAGCGACAGAAAAGTCTTAAACCCGCCGGACTGATCCTGAAGCTTATTGATATGCGCGATCAGATCGTCGGGCGTACCGACCACGCCGATGCCGAAGGCGCCCAACCCGCCACTGGTCCAGATATTCACCGCCTCCTCGAAAGAGCTGGCCGTCGGGAAGGCCGAGCCGCCGAATTTGCGGAAATATTTCATCATATCCATCAGACCGAAGCGCAGGTCCTCGAACGCCTGTTCGCGCGTTTCGGCGACATGGAACGGGGTGACGATGCGCCAATTCTCCCGGCTGACCGTCTTGCCGTGTTCTGCCGCCTTGGCCTCGCAAATCGACCAGTGATTGGCCAGTTGCTTGAACCCTTCGGGGCTGGATGCGGCCACAGAGAGCATGCCGATGCCGTATTTGCCGGCCGCCCTGGCGCCGGTCGGCGAGATTGCCGAGGCCACCGCCATCTCAACCGACGGATATTGATAAGGCAAAATCTGGCAGCGCGCCTCACGCAGGGTGAACCAATCGGTCTTATGGGTAACGGTCTCGCCGTTCAGCAGGCGCACGATGCAATCCAGCGATTCGTCCATCCTGCGGCGCAGGTCGGCGGGATCGACGCCCATCATATAGGCATCGGCGACAAGCTGCCCGGGCCCGACCCCGAAGATCAGCCGCCCGCGCATCTGGTGATCCAGCTGCGCGATCCGGTCGGCCAGCACCAGCGGATGATGATAGGATAATGAACTGACTCCAGTCGCCAGCCTGATATGTTTCGTGCGCTCGGCCGCCGTCGCCAGGAACACTTCCGGGGAGGCGATGCACTCATAGGCCCCGGAGTGATGCTCGCCGACCCAGGCCTCGTCATAGGTCAGTTCGTCGAGCCACTGGATCAGTGAGAAATCCCTCTCGAAGCCGAGCGTCGGATTCACCGTATTTCCATGGAACGGGGCGAAAAACGCCCCGAACTTCATGCGCCCAATTCCCTGCCCCATCATCTCTCTCAATCAATGACCGTAAAGTTGTTGATCCCATATTAGATAAAAACATTTTCGACGCAAGGTTTTATTGATGGGTCGCTACGGCGTAAGATCGACGCGGCTCGAACGCCGATCTTCAAGGCTGCAGCGGCGGCTTTTCGAAATTGATACTGTCCTTCGACGGATCGAACACCGCCGTTCCCAGCAACTCTCCGGCTTCGTCCTGCCGCGCCGAAACCACGATCTCCGTCCGCTCGTCGCTCGGATGACGTCCAGCCATGACGAGTTGGAGCAGCATGGCCTGCGCAACGGCCCTGGCATCGGACTCGATCTCGGGCGGCCCTGCCTTGCCCCCCGCATAATGCAGCGTCAGCCGATAGCTTCCGGGCGTCGCATTATCGATCGTAACGCCGCTCCACCGCGCCTCGGTCGGCAGGGATTCGACCAGCTTTCGCGCAATATCCCGGCTGACCGCCGTCTGGGCGGCGACGACCTCGGGCGGGTCGGTCGGATGCCTATAGGCCTCATAGCCCGCTGCAAAGACCAGCAGCCCGAAACCGACAATTCCAATTTTTACTGCGAGCGCCAAACCATCCTCCGGCAAAACCGATCTCGCGACTATAGAGCGGACTCCCCCCGGCCCGTCCAGATTCGGCGACGCGAAGTCGCGGCGGACGCCTCGAATCATATCCCTCCTCCCTGAGGGGCTACCGGATTCACACATCACGGTAG